>CAZJPT010000112.1:0-6481 GCA_964547835.1 uncultured Desulfovibrio sp. | reverse complement strand
ACCATCTTAACACATTGCTTTTATGTACAGCATTGTGGGTTTTGAGATGTCTTCTAAATATCGCAGAACAGTCTTCCACCAGGCGCAGGCCAAAGACAACGGCCCTGTCTCTGTCAAACTCTGGGTCGTGTGTCTGAATCGCTTGATTTCCGAGATTTTTCCCCATTGTATGTAATGGTGGAAAGATCGACTCCCATATGCCTCGAGAGCGCCATCTCAATGGCTTTGGCCTGGGTATAGGAGGAGCGGATGGCGCTCTTGTGCTGGTCAGTGTCCCCGTAACGCACGAGCAGATCCTCGAAGCGCTCCTCCAGAGTCACAAATTCTGCGTGCCTTGCGCGCTTGTCGGCATACATGATGAAAAACGGCAGCGAGCACATGCGCACGGCATCATCCGCAGGCAGAGGCCAGGGCCAGTAGACGTGATGGAAAACGCCCTGAGCAATGGCGTAGTTGCGTGTTTCCTGCACCACCCATGAGGCACCGAGCTGCGCGTGTCCCCCGCCATGACGCAGACAGAAGGTCTTCGCGATGTCGTGCAGCATGGCGCTGGCACGTACCTCGGATATGATGACGGGCAGGTTCAGATGGACGGCGTGGGCAGCCAGGGCCGTAGCGACCTCAGCCACCACACGACTGTGGGCGCGGACGTTGTCGAGCATGCCGTACTTGTCCCAGAGGGCGACGCAGTCCTCGTCATCCGGCACCCACCCGGTGCGGCGCGCCGGAAGAGTCAGTTCCGGGATGCCGGCAAGCGGATAGCTGGGAACACTGAATGCTTCTTCCCCGGCTGGTGAACTGATTTTGTGAGATTGCCTGTTCATGCGTAATATCCATTTGCAAAGGGGAAAGGACACCGCCTCATTGACGCACATTTCAAGTCTGCACTCACGGGAAAGCAGCCGCCTGCCAAGCTGTTATTCGCTGCCAGCAGAGCCGGTCGAAACAGCCTGCGTCTGCTTATTCTTCTGACGTATCTTGCGAAAAATCGTTGATCTGTCAACCTGGAAGAGTTCAGAGACCTTCTGTACCGAGCCGTAGCGTTCTATTGCCCTGACAAGAAAATCCGCCTCAGCATCCTGCATGATGTGGCGCAGGGTTTTGCTGCCTGCACCTGGAACAAAGTCAGGAAAGTGAACGCGCCATCCCTGTTCGCCGGTAATGCGCGCAGGCAGGTGACGCGGCGTAATGACAGGACCGCTTGTCGTAATAACCATGCTGTGCACGAGATTCTGCAGCTCGTACTCGTTGCCCGACCAGGGACAGGCTCGCAGACAGCGCATGGCTGCTTCCGTAAAGCTGAGCTCCTTACGGTACTTGCCGGCGTACATTTCCAGGTAGCTGAGGGCCTGCGGCTCAATATCCTCCGGACGCTCGCGTAAAGGCGGAATCCGTATGACGGCCACATTGAGGCGATGATAGAGAGCGCTGCGGAAAGTTCCTCTGTTGACGGCTTCTTCGAGATCGCGGCTTGTGGCGGCAATGACGCGCACGTCCACCTTTACTGGTTTGACGGCGCCCGCACGCAGAAGCTCTCCGTCCTGCAGGACGCGCACAAGCCTGGCCTGCATGCTCAGGGGCAGATCATCGATATCGTTAAGGAATACGGTGCTGCCGTTGGCAAGCTCGAAGCAGCCGGCCTTGCCCTTGCCGGGAGTCTCGGCACTGGCGCCGCTCACGTACCCGAAGAGCTCGGTCTCAAAGCCGGTGCCGGAAAGGCCGCCGCAGTCAACTTTAACCAGGAGTTTTCCGCCCCTGGCGCTCTGATCGTGCAGCATGTGAGCAACGGCTTCCTTGAGGGTGCCGGTCTCACCCTGAATGAGGACCGTGCAGTCCGTTGGCGCGATGCGCTCCACCAGACGCCGCACCTCCGCCATCTGCGGGCTGGCACAGGGGGGCAAAAAGTAACTGTCCTTCTGAAGTTTGGCGATGTAGGCGAGCTGACCTGCGGCTTCCCGCAGCAGAGCGCGCTGGCGCGACACCTGCTCGTTGAGGCTGGCCAGGTTGCTCACGTCCCTGCAAAAGGTGACCACAAGGCACAACTCCCCGTTTCCATCAAAAATGGGGAAGCCGCTCGAAAAAAGCGTCTTGCCGTCGTTAACCCGCTGCACTCTGCTCATGGGCTTGCAGGTGCGCACGATCTCAGGGTTAAGTGCGCTGTCGAAGACACCGCTGCGAATGAGATCCGTCACCGAGCGCCCTTCCAGCTCCTCACGCTTCAGCCCTGTCATCTGCTCGTACATTCGGTTGGCAAAGAGCGTTTTGCCACTGGTATCCGAGATGTACACTCCGTCAGAGAGCGCGTCGAGAATGGCCTTGAAATGGGCTGTGATACTGTCTTCCATCTGACTGTCCATGGTGGACCTGTTCCTTGTCACGCGTCGTAATGCAGCGTCCCTGCGCTGCAGTGTATACACGGGACATAAGCGCGTCCAGTCATGTCCTGGACAACGAGCAGGCGTAAAGACAAAGGACCGCTGACAGACATGCGTCAATGGTTGTCTGCCGGGACATATGCCGCTCCGGTCAGAAAAAAAACAGCGGCGCCCTCTTCCGCCTGCCGGGAGAAAGGGACGCCTGAAACCATGCAGACTGCGGATCAGCGCCAGGCAACACCCCATATGAGAGCTGCGCCGCTGAGGAGATAGCACAGGCGCACCAGATAACCGTACTTGTCCAGGGGCAGCCAGTCGCCGCTGCCCTGTGCGGCCACAAGGCGCTGCGCCCTGTACCAGAGGGGAATGGTGATACAGCAGCAGACAACCGGCCAGCCGGCCAGACCACAGAGATAGAGATTGAGCATGAGCATCCAGACAAGGGGCCACCAGAGACGGAAAACCAGCAGGGCACGCTCCTTGCCCAGAATGTTGGCCAGGGTTTTCTTGCCTGCTGCCTTGTCCGTGTCGATCTCGGGCAGGCTCTGATAGTAGAGAATGCCTGCCACCATGAAAACCACGGGCAGAGCCACGGCCAGCGAGGCCGGATTGAACTCCTGCGCAAGAATGGTCGCTGAAGCGGCCACAATAATAAGCCCCATATTGATGCCTGCCATGAGCTCACCCAGCCCGCGGCAGCCGTAGCGCACTGGCGGCGCCACGTAAAAGACGGCTGAAGCCACGGCAAAGAGGGTCAGCAAAAAGATGGCAGCCCGATAAGATGCCGGCGTGAGGAAGACCAGCACAATTCCTGTGAACACAGTGGCCGCCGACAGCACCAGCGTGGCCATGAAGAGCTCCTTACAGGAAATGAGGCCGCTCTGTATGACCCCGGTGCCACCTATACTGTCGTCCTGATCGTCTACGCCAAGCACATAGTCAAAGAGCTCGTTGGCGATATTGGCAACAGTAAGCCCCAGGCCGCAGCCCAGCAGCAGAAGCACCAGGCGGCCGACCAGGGGGGCGTCCAGAGCGACACCCTGGCGCATGACAAAGGCAAGAGCCACCAGCACCGGAATGGCTGCGGTAATGAAAAAGGGCGGTCTGCAGGCACGCCACCAGGCCTTGGCCAGCATCGCCCAGGTGCGCGGGGGAGCGTCGTACGGTCTGTCTTCCAGCGCCTTTGCCAGAATTTCTACGGCAGTCATCACGTCACCTCATTTCTTGTCTCATTTTAGGGATGTTCCGTCACCGGCCTGCTCAGGAAAGGGCGCAGACCAGTCAAAGGGAATGGCCCGCCCCTGTGGACTGTCCATGGCGACTTTGACGCCCTCTTCCGGATCATGGGGAATGTCGGCTGCGTTGCAAATCACAGCCGGGACTCCGTTCAGGGCCGTAAAGCCGTACCACACACCGCAGGGAATGCGCACCAGGGCATACAGACCTTCCCGCCCAAGGCGCAGGCTCACCATGGCACCCCTTGTGGGCGAATGCAGACGATCGTCGTACATGACAAGCCCCAGCAGCCCGACGGGCACGGCAAAATACTGCGTCTGTCTTGTATGCCGCTTCCAGGCCTTGACGCAGCCGGGCAGCACCTCGGAAAAATAAATTTCCCCCACGAGCAGTCGTCCACCCTTTCCGGCGTCAGCAGCGCCCGGAAGCAGTTCCATATCGGGACGCAGCATGTGCATGACCGCGCCCCCGGGTGTGGCAATGACGCGCAAGAGCTGACAGAACACTCCCGCAATAGCCGTCTCACGCAGCGGAGCGGCGCTCATAATGCTTCCCCTTGCGTCCAGACTTGACTGCGCATGGCCGCTGCATTGGTATAGGCAGCTATCTGGCCCAGACTGAAGGACAGCATGTCGTCCTGGGCACCATTACCGCGATAGTAGCGCATATACCACTCGGCCGTATAGCGTATGGTCTCCTCAAAATCGAGGGTGGCCTTCCAGCCCATATGGGCCAGTGCCTTGTCGCAGCACAGCTTGAGCAGCGTGCATTCCTTGAGCTCTGCCTGCGAACGCATGTCCATCTCGCTGTCAAAGTCCGGCCAGTGCCGGGTCAGCCCGCGCACCACGTCGCTCACCGGGTTGTTCACATCTGCAGCCGGCCCAAAGTTGTAGGCTTCACCGCTGAGCCTGAAAGGCCCGTACAGGCCGCCTTCGTAAAGCAAGGCTCCCAGCCACAAGTAACCGGACAGCGGCTCAAGCACCAGCTGCCAGGGACGCGTGGCGTGAGGGCTGCGGATCCTCACCCGGTCACCGGCTGCCCAGGCCCTGGCGCAGTCAGGCACAATGCGGTCCAGAGCCCAGTCGCCACCGCCAATAACATTACCGGCGCGCACCGTGGCACAGGCCGGCCCGGCACTGGCGAAAAAGCTGTGGAAATAGGAATGGGCCACGATTTCGGCACAGCCCTTGGATGCGGAATAGGGATCATGACCGCCTAGATGATCATTTTCCCTGTAGCCCCAGACCTGCTCGTCATTGCGGTAGCATTTATCTGAAGTGATGCACACCAGGGCGCGTACGGACGGGGTGGCGCGTACAGCCTCACACACATTCATGGTGCCCAGGATATTGGTCTCAAAGGTTTCGGCCGGTCGTTCGTAGGAAGGACGCACCAGCGCCTGCGCCGCCAGATGAAAGACAATATCCGGCTGTGCCTCGTGCATGGCCGCTGTGAGCGCCTGCCTGTCGCGCACATCGCCGCGTGCGTCCCTGATGTGGTCCGCAAGACGCATGGCCTCGAAATGAGAGGGCCTTGTCGGAATGTCCAGGGAGTAGCCGCTTACCTCTGCGCCAAGACACAGCAGCCAGCCGCACAGCCAACTGCCCTTGAAGCCGGTATGGCCGGTGACAAAGACACGACGCCCCTTGTATGCGTTGTGAAACATCCCCTACTTTCCTCCAGCCCAGAAGGCCCTGCCCGTTTTCCAGAGCTCGTTAAGCAGCATGTTGTCCCGCAGGGTGTCCATGCACTGCCATTCGCCGGGATGCGGGTACATGGAAAGCTGGCCTTCCGCGGCCAGGCGCTGCAAAGGTTCACGCTCGAGATCACAGCCTTCGTCATCGCTCAGATAGTCCAGAAACTCCCGCTTGAAGACAAAAAAGCCGCAGTTGATATACTCGTTGAGAATGGGCTTCTCCTCCCAGGAGGTGATCCTGCCGTCGGCGTCCGTGCGCACGGTGCCAAAACGGCTGGGCATGCGCACGCCAGTAAAGGTGCCGATGCAGCCGGATGCTATGTGGAAGCGCACAAGAGCGTTGATATCGATGTCCGAGACGCCGTCACCATAGGTGACCATGAAACGGTCCGAGTCAATGTAGCGGGCTACGCGCTTGAGACGGGCGCCCTTGAGCGTCTCCAGGCCTGTGTCGCAGAGCGTGACGCGCCAGTCCTCAATGTCGCCGTGATCGGTAATGATGTCCCCGGTCTTCAGTTCAACTGTAAAATTGGTATTTCTGCGGTGATAGTCGGCAAAATACTGCTTGATCACCTCCCCCTTGTACCCCAGAGGGAGAACAAAATCCTTGTACCCATACCGATCGTAGATGTGCATAATATGCCATAAAATGGGCTTGCCGCCGATCTCGACCATGGGTTTGGGCTTTACCGCAGTCTCCTCGCGCAGTCGCGTTCCCTTGCCGCCGCACATAATGATTACTTTCATAGTCTTCTCGCGGCTGCCTGCCGCCTTCACTGCGAACGCGCATATGGCGCGTTCCAAATCATTGTTGCCTGCCGAACAGCGAACCTCGTGACAAAGGCGTCCGGACATCTATGACAAGCGTGACTCTAGCCGACCTCAACGCCCTTGTGAAGCCTTGTTGTCACAGGCCTCAGATCCAGCGGGCATGTTCCTGACCATGAGAATGACGCTGCCTGCCATCAGCCCGCCGGACAGGAGGAGCTCATGTCTGGTTTCGCCTAAGATAAACACAAATTTGGGCTCTAGACTCGGTAAAAGGCATGAACCCATATTGTAACATTCTTGATTTATTTATATTTCTTGCATAGCTACCTTCCAGTGACCATGAAGGCTCTAGAGCCCAAATGGGCGCTAAATCGGTCTCAAAGGGGGGTGTGAAAGCTATGGC
>CAZJPT010000111.1:0-6490 GCA_964547835.1 uncultured Desulfovibrio sp. | reverse complement strand
CGTTGACGTAGTAGTACTTGGAGACCTGCCTGGACTTCCAGTTGACATAGCACCCTGGAACAGGGATGGCCGGGGGATCGGTGTAGATATGGCCCATAAATACCTCCATCTTGGTTGCGCATAAGTAAACAATTTATTATGCCATTTTTTACGAAAAATATGCAAGAAAAAATTGGCATTTTGCTAAAGATTTCAGAAAATGCCCAACTAATGACTTGGAGGTAAAAGTGGTGTATTCAGGGGGTCAGTGTTCCAGTTTCACGAAAATTTAGGATATTCCCTCAGAAATCATTGTATTTCTCGACCATTTTCATCTGTTCACAAATTTCTTCTCATATCCGGACACCAATGATGAGATTCCTGGATTCCTTCCTGGGCTTTTTTTCCAATGATCTGGCTATAGATCTGGGGACAGCCAATACCGATGTCTATCTGAAAGGGCAGGGGATTATTTTGCGCGAGCCCTCGGTCGTGGCTGTTAAAAGAGACAGACGCGGCAACAAGGTAGTTTTGGCTGTAGGCAGCGAAGCCAAGCGCATGCTCGGCCGTGTTCCCGGAAACATAGAGGCTATCAGGCCTATGAAGGACGGCGTAATCGCCGACTTCGAAGTGACTGAGGCCATGCTTCGCCATTTCATCAGCAGTGCACTCAAGGGCAGGCGCTTTGTGCGCCCGCGCATTATTATATGTGTGCCTACGGGCATCACCCAGGTTGAGAAGCGCGCTGTCCGCGAATCGGCTGAATCTGCCGGTGCCCGCGAGGTCTTTCTTATCGAGAAACCCATGGCCGCGGCCATAGGCGCCGACCTGCCCATTCACGATGCCATCTCCAATATGGTTGTGGACATAGGCGGTGGCACTACCGAAGTCGCTGTCATCTCCCTGGCCGGCATCGTCTACTCACGTTCCATACGCATTGGCGGCGACAAGATGGACGAAGCCATTCTCACCCACGTGAAGCGCAAGTACAACATGCTCATCGGTGAGACCAGCGCCGAGACCATCAAGATCAACATAGGTTCTGCCTATCCCCTGGATACAGAGCTCACCATGGACGTGAAGGGCCGGGATCTCATGACCGGCATCCCGCGTAACATCACCATTACTTCTGAGGAGATCCGCACGGCCATCACCGAACAGGTGGACGGCATCATCCAGACCGTGCGCTATGCCCTCGAACAGACCCCGCCGGAACTGGCCGCGGACATCGTGGACCGCGGCATCGTGCTCACCGGTGGCGGCGCACTACTCAAGGGACTGGCTCAGCTGCTGCGCGAGGAGACAGACCTGCCTATCACGGTAGTGGAAGATCCGCTGTCTACCGTGGTTATCGGCACCGGGCGTGCCCTGGACAATATCAATGTCATGAAGGATATCTGCATCGACTAGCCCGACGATCAGGTATACACTGCATGGCGTCACCCCGGATTCCCGGATGTGGCGCCTTTTCCGTCAACGGCATCATCACACAATTTTCATTGCCGAAAGGGAACGCTTCAGGAAGTGAGTTTTCGAAAATTCCTCTTAGGAGTCAGCGTCTTGCTCTTTGTCTTCCTGGGCATGTACGGCTGGAACAGAAGCACCGGAGTGCTTGACAACGTCGCTGTCAGCGTGGGTCTTGAGGCATCAGGTGCCATACTTTCTCCTTTCCGCCAGCTGCAGGCCTCCCTGGCTGGCTTATGGAACGACTACATCAATCTTATTAACGTGCGCTGTGAAAACAAGCGCCTCACTGAGCGCGTGCGCGAACTTGAGGCCATGATGCTCACCCACCGCGAAGACGAGGCCGAGCTCCGCCGCCTGCGTGAACTGCTCAAGCTGCCTGCGGACGTCTCCTGGAATCCCGTAGGTGCCCGCGTTCTGTCCGGTCGCATGGGACCCAATTCACTTCTCAATTCCATCACTATCAACCGAGGCTACACCAGCGGTTCCATTCCCGGCACCCCGGTAGTCACCAATCGCGGCCTGCTGGGCAGTGTGCTGCGCGCCTCAGCGCACACGAGCACAGTTTTTCTGCTCACAAATCCCATGAGCCGTATTGCCATCTTCACCCAGAAGACGCGCTCTCCTGGTATATTGTGCGGTGCCGGCCCGGGCCGCCCTCTGGAAGTGCGCTACGTAAACCGCGACACCATGGCCGAAGTCGGTGAAATCCTGGTTACCTCCGGCCTGGACGGCAAGTATCCCAAGGGCATCCCTGTGGCTGTCATCACTTCGGTCCGGCCCTCAAACTACAACGAGTTTATGGTCATTTCAGCTGATCCCCTGGCGGATCTTCTGCACATCGAGGAAGTCCTCCTGCTTGAGCCCACAGGCAATATCCGGCCTGCTGAACCGGTTCCCACAAAACCCCTCATCGTCGGCCCCTTGCTTCCCGACATTCTCGGGCGCGGTGAGGGTACCCTGCAACAGACGCCGAACGGGGAGTAATCCCATGCCTTCCTTGAGACACACTCTCTGGTGGATCGGCTTCCTTGTGACAGGCATCCTGCTGCAGACCTTCCTGCCCGGCCTTGACGCCATGCTGCTGGGCATCCTCATGCTCAATGACAGCAGAGACTACCGAACCATGGTCTGGTTCATGCCTGCCGTCGTCCTGCTGCAGGAAGGCACGGGCACCCAGGCCTTTGGCGCTTCGGTGCTGTTCATCAGTCTCTGCCTGGTCTTTCAGCGCCTGCTCCAGCCCGTAGCGCTCGCCTCGCGGTCAGGTGCCATGCTGCTGCTCTGCGCCACTGCAGGGTGCATGCTCATGCTGGTAACCTGGCTGTTTGCCATCATGGAAGGACTCTGCGTGACGACCAATGACATATTGTTTGCAGGGCTGTGTGAAACGCTTTATCTGCTCGTTGGCTGGACACTGCTGCAGCGCCTGCTTCAGAAAATTCACAGGAGGGTCGGCTATGGGCAAAACTGAACGCCATGAAGCCGACCCGAAAATACGCGTGGGACGTGAATCCCAGGAATCCTGGCAACCTCCGCGCACAGGCCTGCTGCTCCTGCAGTTTCTCATCGTTCTCTTTCTATGCGTCTTTACAGCGCGTTTTTACTACCTGCAGATCCTGCATGGCGAGGAGTTCGCCATACAGGCCCAGAACAATCACTGGCGCGTGGAAAATCTGCCTGCGCCACGCGGACGCATCCTGGACGTGAAAAAGCGTGTGCTGGCCGACAACATCACAACCTTCGGTCTTTCCATGGTCCCGGACGACGTGCGCGACATGAAGGCCACGCTGGCCCAGATCAGCATCTGGACCGGCATACCCATAAACAGGGTGGAGGAGCGCTACCGCCAGACCCGCCTCAAGGTAAAGTCCTTTGAGCCCCTGCTTCTGATCTCGAACCTGCAATTTAATGATGTGGCCCGCATTGAATCCGAGCTGCATTACTGGCCGGGACTGGAGATCATGATTCTGACCAGACGCAACTATCCTGAAAAAGAACTGTTCGCCCATATCCTCGGCTATGTGGCAGAAGCCAACGAAAAGGAGCTGCAGGCCGACAGCGACCTGGCTCTTGGCGATCTGGTAGGGCGATCGGGCATTGAGCTGACCATGGAGAAGCGCCTGCGCGGCAGAAAGGGGGTCACCGATATCGAGGTGGATGCCTCAGGGCACATGGTCAGTCGTCAGCTGCGCGAAGAACCGCATATGGGGCGTGATCTTGTCATGTCCATTGACCGCGATGCCCAGCAGGCCTGCTGGAAGGCACTGGGCTCGCAGGCAGGCTCGATTATCATCATGGAGCCGGACACTGGCAAGATCAGGGCCATGGTCACAGCACCGGCCTATGACAACAATCTTTTTGCCGGCGGTATCAGTCACCGCGACTGGGCTGACCTGCGCGACTCCCCACGCTTCCCCCTGCAGAACCGTGTGCTGCAGTCCGCCTATCCGCCAGGCTCGGTATGGAAACTGGTGATGGCCGGCTGTCTGCTGGAAAATGGCATCGCGCCCAATGCCACGGTTTTCTGCTCAGGCTCCACCAGGCTCGGCAACCGCACCTTCCGCTGCTGGAAACATTCCGGTCACGGCTCGCAGAATCTGGAAGCGGCCCTGATCAACAGCTGCGACGTCTATTTTTATCTCATGGCCGAGAAAGTCGGCATCAATAAAATAGAAGAATTTGCCCGTGCCTGCGGCTTTGGCGACAGGACTGGCATCGGGCTTCCGAACGAGCGCTCCGGGCTTGTCCCTTCCAGAGACTGGAAGATGCGCCGCCATAATTCTGCCTGGACCAGAGGGGATACTTTCAATACCTCCATAGGCCAGGGCTACACTTTGACAACGCCGTTGCAGATAGCCGTATTTGTCTGCTCCCTGCTCAACGGCGGTGAGGTACTCAGGCCATTATTACTGGAAAATGAGGAAAAGGATGTGCGCCTGCGCCTGCCTGTGTCCCCGGCAACCTTGCAGCGCATTGTAACTGCCATGCGCCGTACGGCATCGGTTGGCACAGCGCGCGTGATCAACCGCGCAGACGCAGACATGGGCGGAAAGACAGGTACAGCTCAAGTGGTCAAGCTGGGCAAAAACCGTCCCAGTAATGAATCCATGGAGCGGGAGCAGCGAGATCACGCCTGGATAGCCACCTGGGGCAGAAAGCGGGACAAGACCTATGTGGTCATCGTCATGGTCGAGCATGGCGGTGGTGGGGCGTCCGTGGCCGGTCCCATAGCTGCCAGAGTCTATGACTATCTCTTCGCCGGCACCGTCGGCGCCAGCAGGAGGCTGCGGTGAACAGAGTGCAACAAAAACAGCCGATGCTCAGACACCTCAACTGGCTGCTTCTGGGCACCTGTCTGGCGCTCTTCGCCATAGGCGAAATCAACCTCATCTCTGCCAGCGGCACCAGGCTGGAAAGTGGTCTGGAGCACGCCGGCTTCTATCAGCGTCAGCTGCTCTGGGGACTGCTGGGCCTTGTCTGCATGACGGGCACCATCTGTGTCGACTATCACCGCCTTTTACGCTTGAACTGGTATCTTTATGGCGTGACCTTGTTCCTGCTTCTGCTGGTGCCTTTTGCCGGGGTCACGGTCTACGGCGCCAAACGCTGGATTTCCCTGGGACTGTTCAGCCTACAGCCCTCGGAACTGGCCAAGGTTGCCGTCTTGTTCGCTACTGCCACCCTTCTGAGCACACGTGAGGAATCCCTGGGCTGGAAGGACTTTGGGCTCATCCTCCTGTTCCTGGCTCCACCCCTGCTTCTTATTCTGAAACAGCCGGATCTGGGCTCGTCTCTGATGCTTGTCTTCATCTGCGGCGGCATGCTCCTTTTTCACGGCCTCAAGCCCTCCATACTCCGTGTCTGCTCCCTGGCTCTTCCCTGCGCCGGACTTTTTATGTGGTTTGTGGGCATGCACGACTATCAGCGCCAGCGCGTACTGACTTTTCTCTCACCAGAGTCCGACCCACTGGGCAGTGGCTACCATATTCTGCAGTCGCGCATCGCCATTGGATCCGGACAACTCTGGGGAAAGGGGTTTGCTCAGGGGTCGCAGTCACAGCTGCGCTTTCTGCCTGAGCGGCACTCAGATTTCGCAGTGGCCGTCTTCGGAGAAGAATGGGGCTTTGCAGGCTGCCTTGTGCTGATTTGTCTCTTTGTCCTCTTTCTCGTAGCTGTCCTCACCACCATCATCCAGGCGAAGGATCGCTTTGGCAGCATGCTGTGCGTGGGCGTGTTCTTCTATTTCTTTGCTGAAATATCCATCAACATGGGCATGGTCGTCGGACTTATGCCGGTTGTAGGCATTCCGCTGCCCTTTATCAGCTACGGCGGCTCAGCCACCGTAGTCAATTTCATTCTTATAGGCCTTGTGCTCAATGTCTCCATGCGGCGATGGATGCGACGTCTCTGACTTCCTGCGCCACACATCAGCCCAGCAGACTTATAGCGGTTTCGTTGCGAAACTTAATATGTCAAACGGCATATCCGGCCTCACGGAAGCACCCCCTGATATCAGCGGCAGTCACCAAATCAATGGCCTTGACGCTCCCACGCCAATGGTGGAAACCATTAAGCTTCGTGATGAAACCGCTATAGTGGCCGCCATTCTGACGCAGATTGGCAAAATTCTGGTATCCGTCAGGGGGCAGCGCGAGTCTGACCCATTTTTTGCAGCTGCCCGCTCAGCATCGCTGCCTCTCATGGCATAAGATCGCACGCCTGAGGCATTATGAGCCCACTGTTCCCCGCCATCTCACACTGCACTTCCCGTGTCGTCAGGTGACTGCATTCACTCTCCTAACGGATGAAGATGTTGCCCACAGCCAGGACTGGAGCCAGTACCGAATAGCACTTGCGCAGGAAATCAACGGGAAAATTTGTCTTGTAACAGAGCCTGACGCCGATGACGGACACCACAATACCGGTGACACAGACGCTGAACAGCGCAAGAAGGTTGAGATAGCCCAGGCAATAGGAAGGAAGACCTGCAACACCCTGCCCGGCCATGATATAGCCGGCCACACCTGACGCACAGATGGGCAGCCCC
>CAZJPT010000110.1:0-6495 GCA_964547835.1 uncultured Desulfovibrio sp. | reverse complement strand
CAGCCTCAACTGAGCGCGAGTTTTGATGGCCTGACGCTTCAATTCGGAATAGCGTGAGAGGTCCTGAAGCTCATCGAGCAGACATCTTGAGCGCCCCTTGCATCAGGTCGGCAAAGGACCACAAATTCAACCTGCAGGTCAGCAGGAACGGATACATTCTTTCTGCCCGGCGCAGACAGCATTTGTCTGAGCTTGCGCAGATGACACGCACCACCCCCCTGAACGGATACCAACTGAGAGCGCCCGCTCGTTCCATCAGGACGACCGGGCGCTTGGATATCTTATGTTCGTGACAGTATTGCTGACACAGATCTATTTGGAGATAACTTCAGCGGCAGCCTGGGCGATCTGCAGTTCCTCGTTGGTGGGTATGATCAGGATCTTCACCCGGCTGTCCGGAGTGGATATGGTATGGGTGCCCTCGTCGTGGCTGTTGTTGGCCTCGACGTCAAGTTTGACTCCCAGGGTATCCAGATCCTTGACTACGGCTTTGCGGAGTTCCTTGTCGTGTTCTCCAATACCGGCAGTGAAGACAATGGCATCAACCTTGCCATCAAGCAGGAAGAAATATGCGCCCAGAGTCTTGCGGATAGAGTGCACGAGCATGCGGAAGGCGAGGTCGGCCTTCTTGTCTCCCCTGGCGCGGGCAGCGTGCACGTCGCGCATGTCTGAGTAACCGCACACGCCCAAAAGTCCTGACTTTTTGTTCATCAGGGTGTCCATCTCGCCGGGGCCAAAGCCCTTCTTGTTCATGATGTAGGGAATAATGGCCGGGTCAATGGTGCCGCAGCGGGTTCCCATGATCAGGCCCTCGAGAGGAGTGAGTCCCATACTGGTGTCAAGACAGCGGCCGTTGCGCACACAGGTCATGGAAGAGCCGTTGCCAAGGTGCATGGTAATGGAACGCAGTTCTTCCAAGGGCTTGTTCAGATACTGAGCGGTCTTTTTGGCAATGTACTTGTGCGAGGTGCCGTGGTAACCGTAGCGGCGTATGCCCATGGTTTCGTAATATTCGTAGGGCAGCGCATACATGTACGAGGAGTCAGGCATGCCCATGCCGAACTCGCTGTCGAAGACGGCTACATTGGGGGTGCTGGGAAAGAGGCTTTCACAGACCTCTATGCCCATGAGATTGGCGGGATTGTGTAGCGGTCCAAGAGGAAAGCATTCGCGTACGCGCTGTTTGACAACATCACTGACGAGCATGGGTGCGCTCATCTGCTCACCGCCTAGCAGGACACGGTGGCCGATGGCAGCGATTTCACTCTTGTCCTTGATGACACCCTTCCCGGGGTCGGTCAGCATGGCGATAACCAGCTCCATGGCCTCTTTGTGTGTGGGGAACGGCTGTTCTCTGACAATCTTCTCTTCGTTGTCCGTGCCAGGAGCAATCTTGTGAGCCAGGCGCCCAATATCCAGGCCAATGCGTTCACACAGACCGGAGCAGATCACAGTCTCGTTTTCCATTTCGAGCAGCTGGTATTTGCAGGAAGATGAACCGGAGTTGACGACCAGAATTTTCATACAGTTTTATTCCTTGTCTCCGGCGGAAAGGTTCCCCGCCGGCACTACACGTGAGCTATACGAAAAGACCTCAGGCCTGCTTTTTTTCAGCAGCAGCCTGGATGGCGGTAATGATGACGGTGTTGACGATGTCGGCAACAAGACAGCCACGGGAAAGATCGTTGACAGGCTTGTTGAGCCCCTGAAGCACGGGCCCGATGGCGATGGCGCCGGCGGCGCGCTGCACAGCCTTGTAGGTGTTGTTACCGGTATTCAGGTCTGGGAAAATGAAGACCGTGGCCTTGCCGGCTACAGGGCTGTTAGGAGCCTTGGTCCTGGCAACGGAAGGCTCAATGGCGGCGTCATACTGCAGCGGCCCCTCGATGGGAATATCAGGCGCCAGTTCTTTGGCAAGCCTTGTAGCCTCAATGACTACGTCCACGTCCGCCCCCTTTCCGGATGAGCCGGTGGAGTAGGACAGCATGGCCACACGCGGCTCAATGCCGAAAACCCTGGCCGTATGGGCAGAGGTGACAGCTATCTCGGCCAGCTGGGCAGCAGTGGGGTTGGGATTGACGGCGCAGTCACCGAAGACGAGAACGCGGTCACGCAGGCACATGAGAAAGACCGACGATACAACAGCGAAACCGGGCTTGGTCTTGATAAACTCAAAGGCCGGGCGGATGGTGTGGGCGGTAGTGTTGATGGCACCGGAAACCATGCCGTCAGCCGCGCCTTTCTTGACCATCATGGTGCCGAAATAGGTGGCATCCAGCATGGTTTCGCGGGCATACTCAATGGTGATGCCCTTCTTCTTGCGGTACTCGTAGTAGGAGTTGGCGTAGTCATCAAAGTCGGGTGAGCTGGCAGGATCAAGCAGCGTGGCGCCGGAGATGTCCAGAGACAGCTGGGAGGCTTTGGCCTTGATGTTGTCCACGTTGCCGAGCAGGATGATGTCTGCTGCTCCGCGGCGCAGAAGAATGTCCGTCGCCTGCAGAATACGTGGCTCCTCACCTTCGCAGAGAACAATGCGCTGCTTGTTCTGCCGGGCGATAGAGAGCAGGCTGTACTCGAACATGATTGGCGTCATGCGACTGGACTTGACTGTGATGCGCGCGGCCAGCTCCTGTGAGTCCACGTGCTCCTGGAAGAGGCCAATGGCCGTATGGGTCTTGCGCAAATCACCGGCCTCAATAACGCCGCGCACATTCTGAGCGAACTGCGAGGCCCGGTAGGTGTGGTGCTGGGTCAGCATGATAGGCAGTATTGGCTGGCTGGTCGAGCCAATGCTGCGAATCAGGTTCATAACGGTTTCAGCTGGTTTGATGCCGCCGGTCAGCAGGACACCGGCAATGTGGGGCGAGGCCGGACTCTGCCTGGCGGTCAGTGTGGCCAGCAGGATGTCGGAACGGTCGCCTGGCGTGATGACGAGCATGTCGCGCTCAAGGTAGCTGAGGAAGTTCTCAACGTGCATGGCCGCAACAGTGAAATTGGAGACAACGGAGTCTTGAAACTGCTCGCCAGTGAGAAATTCGGCGTCAACAGTGTGGGCTATGTCAGACAGGGTGGGGTAACCCAGGGTGGTGTCCTCGGGTATATTGTAGATAAGAGCCGGCCTCTTTTCGGAGGAGAAGCCGGCGCGCAGGCTTTCGAGTTCGCCCTTGGACAGGGTGACGCGGTTGATGATGGTTGCGGCTACGTCACAATGGGCCGACATGCTCATCATGCAGCTCTGAATCGCCTTGCGAATGGCGGGCAGGGTCATGTCCCTGCCGCTGATGACGAGGAGCACGAGGGCATTCAGGTTGCCGGCGATTTCGGCATTCAGGTTGAGCTCGAAAACGGCATCCTTGCCGCGGAAATCACTGCCGAGGCAGACTACAAAGTCGTATTCCTGTTGCAGTTGCTGAAATTTGGCGAGGATTTGTTCCTGGAGAACAGTGGTCGATTCCGTGGCGATTATCTCATAGGCCTCATCTTCAGTGTAGGCGAAGGTGTCTGCATAGTTCTGCTCAAGCTTGAAATATTCGAGCATCAAATTGCAGTCCGGGTCCTTTTCATCGAGCCTGGGCAGGGAGATGATCGGACGGAAGAAGGCAATTTTTCCCTTCATCCCGCTCAGAAGATGCATAATGCCGAGTGCGACGGCACTCTTGCCGGATGAAGGCCCCGTTGCCGTGATGTAAAGAGACTTGTTCATTCAAAACCGGCGCAGATACTCCCGCACTCGCGGACAGGCGCCGCCTCCATCATAATAAGGGGTTGAGATTGAATGGGCGGGCGGATATCAGCGGATTCTGTCCCTGCTGATTTTTCTGCCAACCGCAATCCTTCGCCAATACAGCATATGCTGCCAGACTGTCTCCCTGAGCCTGGAACATGCTTTTTTCTGGGTGCAGAGCCACATGCGCGCCGTCAGCCGGTACGGCTGGCGGCAGTGCCCTTCCTGCAGACCGCGAAAAAGGAGGGCGGGGCCGGGATCTTACCGCACGCCTGATACTCATCCGAGTCTGACAAGGCAAATCTCGTCAGAAGAGGACACAGGAACACAAAGAGCTCCTGCGTGTGCCGCATACAGAAGGCGGGAGACAGACCGGTCAGAGTCAGGCAGCATCTTAAAGACATTAGCCAGCTCGTCAAGAAAAGTGAATGAAGCGCACAGCTGAAAAAAACGCGGGGCAGGACAGGAATGTCCATACCCCGCGACTGGTTACATCAAGTTATTTAGCCTCGCTGTCATTGCTGGCGAGAACGCAGGGAAGATCGGCCAGCTGGGCGTAGAGAGCAGCGCGCTCCTCGTACGCTGAGGCCAGGTCATTACGAAGCTTCTCGGCCGTCTCGGGATCCTTCTTGGCCAGGGAGGCGTAGCGGTTTTCGCCAAGCAGGAATTCCTTGATGTCGGCAGTGGGGGCCTTGCAGTCGAGCTGGAAGGGATTCTTGCGCTCCTTCACCAGATCGGGGTTGTAGCGGTACAGTCTCCAGTAGCCGGTGTCGACGGCCAGCTTGCTCTCGGCCATGGACTTGCCCATGCCCTTGCGCAGTCCCTGGTTAATGCAGGGAGCGTAAGCGATGATGAGGGAGGGCCCCTTGTAGGCCTCGGCTTCCTTGAAGGCCTTGATGACCTGCTGCTTGTTGGCGCCCATGCTGACGGAAGCCACATAGACGTAGCCGTAGGTCATGGCCATGCGGCCCAGATCCTTTTTGCCGGTACGCTTGCCGGAAGCGGCAAACTGGGCAACAGCGCCGAGAGGCGTGGCCTTGGAGGCCTGACCACCGGTGTTGGAGTAGACCTCGGTGTCAAGCACCAGGATATTTATGTCCTCGCCGGAGGCGAGCACATGATCCAGGCCACCGTAACCGATATCGTAGCCCCAGCCGTCTCCGCCGAAGATCCAGCAGGTCTTCTTGTCGAAGTGATCCTGCATGTCGGCGATTTCGTCGGCCAGCGGGCAGTTGACGGCATCGAGGCTGCCGAGATTGGTCAGGATGTCTTCACCGTATTGACGGGAGAGCTCGGGGTCGTCCATGTTGTCGAGCCAGTTCTGCATGGCAGTGGCAAGCTCGGAGGAGATACCCTCGCAGGCCAGGCCTTCCTTCACCAGGTCTGCAAGTTTGGCACGGCGATGACGCACGGCGGACGCTATGCCGAGACCGTATTCAGCGGCGTCCTCAAACAGGCTGTTGCCCCAGGCCGGACCGTCGCCATTCTTGTTTGTGGTGTAGGGCGTAGTCGGGGAGGATGCGCCCCAGATGGAGGAGCAGCCTGTGGCATTGGCGACGTACATGCGCTCGCCGAACAGCTGGGTGAGAACCTTGACGTAGGGGGTCTCGCCGCAGCCGGCGCAGGCGCCGGAGAATTCATGCAGCGGTTGCTGAAGCTGGGAGCCCTTGATGGTAAAGCGATCCATCAGGGTGTCCTTCTGGCTCACGTTTTCCTCGCTGAAAGCCAGGTTGATCCGCTGTTCGGCAATCTGAGTTTCCAGGGGCTTCATGACAAGGGCCTTGTTCCTGGCCGGACAGACGTCGGCGCAGGAGCCGCAGCCAAGGCAGTCCTCGGCGTATACCTGCATGCGGAACTTCATGCCCTTGAGCTCCTTGCCCTTGGCGTCCACAGTCACGAAGCTGGCAGGAGCGCCCTCAAGCTCTTCCTCAGTGGCAATTACAGGACGGATAGTGGCATGGGGGCAGACAAAGGAGCACTGGCAGCACTGAATGCATTCGCCAGGCTGCCATTCCGGAACCGCAATGGCCACGCCGCGCTTTTCACAGGCTGCGGTACCGCTCTCCATGATGCCGTCCGGGCTCATGACGGACACAGGCAGACTGTCACCGCGCTGCGCCAGAATGGGACGCACGATGGAGGCCACATAGTCGCTGTCGTTGTCATGGCTGACTACGGCACCCTCGGTGGTGGTGGCCCAGGACTCGGGGTAGTTCACCTCTTCCAGGGCGTTCATGCCCTTTTCAACAGCGGCGATGTTCATGTTGACAATCTTGTCGCCCTTGCTGCTGTAGGTCTTCTTGATGGATTCCTTCAGCAGAGCCACCGCGTTCTCAAAGGGAATGACTTCGGCGAGCTTGAAGAAGGCGGTCTGCATGATCATGTTGATGCGGCCGCCAAGGCCAACTTCCTGCGCCACCTTCACAGCGTCGACGTTATAGAATTTCAGGTGCTTTCTGGCGATGATGTTCTTCATCTGGGCAGGTAGCTGTTTTTCCATGTCCTCAAGGCTCCAGTTGGAGTTAAGGACAAAGGTGCCGCCTTCCTTAATGCCGTCCAGCAGATCGTACTGCGTCACGTACGCGGACTTATGGCAGGCTATGTAGTCGGCGTGGGAGACCAGGTAGCAGGACTGAATGGGCTTTTTGCCGAAGCGCAGATGGGAAACGGTGAAGCCGCCGGATTTCTTGGAATCGTAGGCGAAATAGGCCTGGGCGTATAGATCCGTGTTGTCGCCGATAATCTTGATGGCCTGCTTGTTGGCACCTACG
>CAZJPT010000109.1:0-6506 GCA_964547835.1 uncultured Desulfovibrio sp. | reverse complement strand
CCAGGGCCACCTATCTCTGGAGAGCGACGCCCCAATGCGTCATCGACGGGATATACGACATCCTGGCCGACCACTGTTTTAACAGATCTCAATATAAATATTTCAAATTAGATTACAAAGGACTTGGATATGTTAATGAAGCAGCAGGACGTTGTTTCTCACAAGAGGAACATTGCAAAATCATGTTTCTAACATTTGAACAGCGAAACAGTAACATTAACAGTATATACATTGGATTTATAAGGCCATTGTTCAGGCTATTGTCGTATAATCCAATAGTAAAGGATTATCTTGATGACAGATTTGCATATATACTTATAGATATTTCTTTAGAAACTGCAAATCAAGAATTGAATAAAAATAGTATAAAGTATTTGAGTAGGGAGTTTTTCGTTGGTATTCAGCTATTTATGGTAGCACTTATGCAAAGGAAGAATAATAGTAATTTCATGAATAAAAATACAAGTGACATGGCAAGACGTTATTACGATGAGATGAGTGAATTGCTTGAACGTGCGAAATTGCTTGATCGTTGGGACAATGTTTCAAGAATTCTCGATGGCATCAAGAAATACATGGATTATGAAGGAGAGTCTGGTCTTCTGGGATGTATCGACGAGTATAGTCGGTAAATTTATTTGTGGCGCGCCACGAAAGTTGACGCCAACGTAATTAGACCGATATTGGGCAGAGTGATTTGGAAATTTTTCTAGCCATGAAGGTGTGAGTATGTTATTGTACATCAATTCATGAAGTTACAGAGATATTGCCTCGGGAGGCCATGGAGAAAAAATCTCTCGTCCTGCCTCCAGTCTCCAGAGAAGCTCCGGCGGCAAGGCCAACTATCTCCCAAATGAAGGAGTGCGGCGAGAAAGTGTCAATGCGGAGCCTGAACCCCCACTGTGGCGCTGCTACTTCGATTGTGAAGCTGATTGCAAATGTTTATGTCGGCATGAGAGGGCAGATAGAGAGGGCAGAGAACGACAAATCTGTCACTTTACCAGCTCCGTAAAAATTGCGTCAAACCCTCATTCGTCAACCCCGCTGGCGGTGCTTTTACATTGCATTTTTGGTGAAACTGGCGCAACATATTCACCATATTCGACAAATCATATGGAGGAAATACATGCGTCACACGTTTGCGGGCTGCGCCCTGGTTCTCATGCTGACGATATTGTGCGGATGCGCCACGCCCGGCCCTGCTAACGCCGCTCCGGCGAAACAGAGTGCTGCTGAGAACACCGCCAAACCGCAGCTTGGTAAATTTGACGCCCTGAGGCGTTTCGGCCAGGTGCTTGACATTGTCGAACATTCCTACGTCCGTGACATAGGGCAGGGTGAGTTGGTTGATGGTGCTATCAAGGGCATGCTGCAGGGGCTCGACCCGCACTCAACCTTTCTCTCCGTGGACGAATACAAGGACATGCAGGAGATGACCTCCGGAGAGTTCTTTGGTATCGGCGTGGAAATCACCATGGAGAACGGGCAGGTGCTTGTGCTCTCGCCCATCGAGGACACTCCCGCCTTCAAGGCGGGCATGAAGCCCGGTGACATTATTCTCACCATTGACGGCCAGTCCACCCAGGAAATGTCGCTGCAGGACGTGGTCTCGCGGATCCGCGGTCCCAAGGGGACCACGGTTGAGCTCACCATCGTACACGCCAACAGCCGTGAGCCCATCACATTGAGTCTCGTACGCGCAGCCGTGCCCATTATTAGCGTCAAGAGCCGTGTTCTTGAGCCTGGCTACTACTGGGTGCGCATCACCCGTTTCTCCGAGCGGACTACCGATGAGCTGGTTGAGGCGCTGAATAAGGCGAAGAAGGAGACCAGTGAGGGCGGCATCAAGGGCATAGTGCTCGATTTGCGCAACAACCCGGGCGGTCTGCTCAACCAGGCCGTCAGCGTCTCCGACACCTTCCTGAGCGAAGGCACCATTGTGTCCATACGCGGTCGTCAGAATAAACAGGAGCACATCTATAAGGCCAGAAAGGACGAGACGGACGTGCATGTGCCCATGGTCGTGCTGATCAACGCCGGTTCCGCTTCTGCTTCGGAAATCGTGGCCGGCGCCCTCAAGGATCATCATCGTGCCATCATCTGCGGAGAGCGCTCCTTTGGCAAGGGATCCGTGCAGAACATTATACCTCTGGCCGATGGCACCGGTCTCAAGCTAACCGTGGCCCTGTATTACACGCCTAGTGGCGTATCCATTCAGGCTGAGGGGGTAAGCCCTGATATTGAGGTTTCCTTCGTCGAGCCCGTCAAGAAGGAACGTGAGCCGTTTCTGCTGCGTGAGGCCGACTTGAACAGGCATCTTGAGAACAGCAAGGAAGCACCGGCACAGGAAAAGAAGCAAAAGACAGAGGACAGTCAGACAAAGGAACAGCTGGCCGCTGACAATCAATTGCGCATGGCGTTGCAGCTGGTCAAGGCGCTGCCCAGTTTGCAGCGCATCAAGAATTAGCTGTCTGCGCCGGACAGGCGCGGCGTTTATGGCTGCCCTTCATGGAGGGTGACATGGACAGAAAAGAATGTATCGGCGTCATCGGCTGCGGCAACATGGGCGGCGCACTTCTGGCCGGCTGGGCAGCCGGAGGGAGACGCCGGCTCGCCGGGTATACGAGGACCATGGCCCGCATGGCCCCTTTGCTGGAAAAAGGTGTTATTCCCTGCAAGAGTGCTGACGAGCTGGTGAGCACATCGGACTATGTGATACTGGCTGTCAAGCCTTATCAGATAAAGGATGTTGCGGGCTCTCTTGATGCAGGCCTGCTGAAGGGCAAGCTGCTCATTTCTCTGGCCGCTGGCATTGAGCTGGCAACTGTGAGCGCTGCCTGCGGCGGTGTTTGTGCGGTGGCCCGCTGCATGCCCAATACGCCCGCCATGGTGGGTGAGGGAGTGTTTGCCCTGTGCTTTGACGACAAGGCTACGGAGGCACACAAGGAAGGGGCGAGAGAGCTCTTTGCTGAGCTCGGCGTCTGTCTGCCTATGCCTGAGAGTCGTTTCACGGCATTCTCTGCCCTTATAGGTGCCGGTCCGGCCTATGTTTTCGAGCTTATGGAAGGCATGGTCATGGCTGGTGTCACCATGGGCTTCCAGCATGCAGAAAGCCGTGCCATGGTGGAGGCTCTGTTCAAGGGATGTGCCTGTCTGGCCGGAGCCAGCAGAGATACGCATCTCATAGCTCTGCGCGACAATGTCTGCTCTCCTGCCGGCCTGACTATAGCCGGCGTGAACCGTATGTGCGCCGACGGCCTTGCCGGCAGGCTGGCTGAGGCCGTCTTCGCAGCCGAGAGGCGCGGACGCGAAATGGAGGGCTGAGCTGTTTTCCGTAGCGCCCTGGTGACACGACAAATATTTCCTGCTGGTGTCCCCTGAGTGTCTGACCATTGCCGGCGCATAAGGAAAGGCAAAAAATTCCTGGCCTGGCGGTGCCATTGCTGTGGCAGCTGCCTGGAACATCTTGAAATCCCCTGCAGGCGTAACACATACGCTCTTCTGCAGGGGATTTTTGCGTTTGCGATGCAGCAGGGAATATCGCCTTTCAAGAGACGTGTATCTGACAGGAGCGGCTGGGCGCATGTCAAACCAGCCCAGCTGCCTGTCCCGCCTGGTCCCTGGGAAATGCTCATAACAAGGGAAACAGCGGGATACTTTTGTTGTCGCTTGACAGACGCAGACAGGCAGAGCTGATCAGCGCTGATGCAGCTGGCACCTGCAATGGTCCTCCCTGAGCTTTTGGATGAGGCCATGATGCTGCTTTTCTCCATTCATGCAACAGGAGTGTCCTGCGGCACATACTGTCTGCACGGACGTTTTCACAGCACTGCCGTGTGCTTTGTATGACCCCATGCCTTCATGGGCTGTTTGCACAGGCGACATGAAATGCCTTTATAAAAACGCAAAGTGTTTTTGGAACAAGCTTTGGGTATTGCACAAGACAAGTTCGCTTTTTTGAAGATAACGAATTGGAATAACTGCTAGTTATCTTTGGCACAAACATTGCTGCTTTATAATTGTTACGGCATCGGCAGTCGTCATCTGCCAATTTTGTTTCATCCTCTCTTGCTGATACTTCGTCAGCAGATGGCAAAGGAGTGATCCCATGCCCCCAATTATAAACAGTGATGCATGTTCCTGTTGTGGTACTTGTGCTGCCATATGTCCAATGCATGTGTTTAAATTCTGTAAAGGATCTGTACCACAAATCGCCTACCCTGAAGAATGCTGGCATTGTAATGCCTGTGTGCTTGATTGTCCTTCTAAATCAATAGAACTGCGCCTTCCACTGAATTATATGGTGCTGCATGTTGACGCAGATACATTACATGAATAGGAGGCAGTTATGATTAATTTTACAGATCCTGTTAAAACAGAAATTCTTGTCGTCGGTGGGGGAATAGGAGGACTTTGTGCTGCAATTTCTGCTGCAAGAACCGGCGCACAAACTCTGGTGGTTGAAAAATCAGACACCCGGCGCTCTGGATCCGGGGCGACAGGAAATGACCATTTCTGCTGCTACTATCCTAAGCAGCATGGCAACGATATCAGTATTATCCTGCGTGAGCTTCGTCAGAGTCTGGTTGGTGCCTATCACGACGAAAAGCTGTCCCTGCGTTATCTTGAGGAAAGCATTCACCTGGTGGACCTCTGGATGGAATGGGGCATCAATATGCGCCCCTTTGGTCCGGACTATGAGTTCATGGGACACGCCTATCCGGGACGTCCGCGCATCTGGCTCAAGTATGACGGTCATAATCAGAAGCAGGTACTGACACGTCAGGCCAGAAAAGAAGGGGTGAGCATCCTGAATCATCACCCTGTTATTGATCTTATTGTTGTCGACGGGGAGATTGCCGGGGCTCTGGCCCTGGATATTACAGAGGACGAGCCGCGCTTTACGGTGATCCAGGCCAAGAAGGTAATTCTATCTACAGGGACGGCCAATCGTCTGTATCCAGCCGCAGGTTCACCAGGCTGGCCGTTCAACACGGCCTTCTGTCCAGCCTGTACAGGTGCCGCGCAGGCACAGGCATGGCGCATTGGCGCAAAAATGGTCAACATGGAAATGCCTAACAGGCATGCTGGCCCCAAGTTTTTTGCTCGCGCTGGCAAGTCTACCTGGATAGGCGTCTATCGTTATCCCAATGGTCGGCTCCTTGGTCCATTTATTGACAAGGCCAGCAGGTACGTTGGTGACATTACATGTGATGTTTGGAATTCGGCCTATACGGACGTGCTGTTGAATGGGACAGGTCCTGCATACATCGATTGTACACAGACCAGCGCAGAAGACCTGGCCTTTATGCGAGAGGGCATGATCAGCGAAGGGCTCACGACGCTTGTCGATTACATGGACCGTACGGGACTGGACGTTTCCAGGCACGCCGTAGAATTCATGCAGTATGAACCCCACATCATAGGCAGAGGACTTGAAATCGATATCGACGGGCAAACATCGATACCCGGGCTTTATGCTGCTGGTGATATGGTCGGCAATTTCCGTGCGGATATTGCCGGGGCTGCAGTGTACGGCTGGATTGCTGGAAGGCACGCTGGAAACTCGAGAACCGCTGCTTCACTGAAAGATGTGAATAAAAATGCATTTATTGACGAAAGAGCGGAACTTTACAGCTCCCTCTATGAAAGAAAAAGCGGCGCCGCATGGAAGGAAGCCAACCTGGCCTTGCAGCAAATCATGGATTCGTATGCTGCGGCCGGACCACATCGACTGCGTTCAGCAAGCCTGCTGACAGCGGGTCTGAAATACATGGGCGATCTGCGTAAGAACGCGGAAGCGGAACTTTGCGTTCAGGACGCTCACAGTTTGATGCGAGCAATAGAATGTCTTGACTTGATGGATAATGGCGAGATTGTCATGCATGCTGCGCTTGAGCGCAAAGAATCCAGAGATATGCATAGAAGAGCTGACTATACTTTTACAAATCCATTATTGTCTGACAAATTTTTAACTGTTCGCAAAGAGAATAATAAGATCATTAAAGAATGGAGAACACAGTGGAATAAGTAGTCAGACACTGTGTAACTACAATACGCCAGGCTGTCTGTAGCTGCAGAACTGCAACACTCTGCGACGAAAGATGACACAGCCTGAGCCGTTGCAACAACCTGCCTGGCAACTGTCGCTCGAATACTTCTTCGTAGGATGGTGTGCCAGGTGGGGTCTTGAAGAACACCCTCATAAAAGAAGCAATATCATGTAATAGCGCTCTGTCTATATCTTTTATCTATGGATTAAGACGGAAATTGAAGATTTATGACGATATTATTCACTGTCATACGCACAATATAAAAGCATGAGACAGCAGATAAGATAGTATAATGACGAGGTCTATATGCTGAGACAAATTGATCAAGAAATATGTATTGGCTGTGGACAGTGTTTTAAAACCTGTTCATTCGATGTGTTTCGTCTGAATACTGCCCAGGGCAAATGCTCTCCATGCATGGCGGCATGCCCTGCCGGTGTCGATATCCGAACC
>CAZJPT010000108.1:2557-6562 GCA_964547835.1 uncultured Desulfovibrio sp. | reverse complement strand
ACAGACGGAGATGAGCCATGCCGATCAGCATAAGAACACATTCTGAATCCTTTGCTAATCTGCGCCGAAATTACGGCCCGCTGATATCAGCGACAGTCACCGCATCAATGGCCTTGACGCTCTCTCGTCAATGGCGGGAAGCATTAAGCTTCAAGACGAAACCACTCTGGTGGAAATTCGTGCAAACTTCAGAAAAAAAAGGTTTTGCGACATCCACGTGGATACGCAAAACCGTTGTCTGCAATGGTGGGCGGTACAAGACTTGAACTTGTGGCATCTGCCTTGTAAGGGCAGCGCTCTACCAGCTGAGCTAACCGCCCGCTGCTGATTTCTTTTTTATCCGCATACAAGCCATCTGTCAAGGGCGACCTCAAAGGCGATCAAGATAACACTGGTCAAGAAAATCCTCCATGGCCTTGTCAGCTCTGGAAATAAAGCGCGCCAGTGGATAGCGGCCGCCGCATTTCGGACAGCGCATCTTCGCCTCGCGGCAGAAGCGCTCAACAATCATGGCAGCCTTGCAGTGCGGGCAGGGCAGCGTTGTCTGCGCCTGCCGCGGAGGAAAATATCCCATTAAACTGTCTCCGGGACATACTCTGACAAAGAAGAAACTGGGAGGCCCACCCCATGGACCTCCCGGCGGGCATTCAGAACCAGGGGTGGTTCTGAAACGGGCTTTCCGCGCTGCCTGTCGCACTCCTAAACAGGCTCCGTGGCAGGACGGAAGAAAAAAAAACTGGGCGAGCTAATCACTGCCTTTGCGCAAAAAGGTAGGCACGTCCAAATGACTGTCTTCATCCAGGGTACCGCCTTCAGCACTGCTGCCAGGCTGACGAAAACCAGGAATCTGGCCATACTCGGACACCCAGCGGGACCTGGCCTCGTTATAGAAATCACGACGCCGCGCTCGCGGCTGCATTGACGCCTCTTCGGGCTGGGGCTGGGCCACCCTGGGCGCAGGCTTTGTCTGGCCTGGCTGCGGGGCACTTGTCTTGCTCTTGCCGAGCATGGGTTCGGAATCGATGCCCGTAGCCACAACGGTCACACGGATCTCATCCTCTATTTCTTCATCAAAGATAACACCCACCACAATATTGGCTTCATCAGGTACAGCTTCGCGGATTTTCTCGCCAATGAGCTCCATTTCCTCCCCGGTAATGTCCTCAGGTGCAGTGATGTTGTAAAGAATGGCTCTGGCTGAACTCAGACTCACGTCCTCGAGCAGAGGGCTGGTAATGGCATTGCGGGCCGCGTCCTCGGCGCGGTTTTCGCCCTTGCCCGTGCCCATACCCATGATGGCCAGTCCAGACTCGGACATGATGGTTTTTACATCGGCAAAATCCAGATTGATGTAGCCAGCACGGGTGATGACATCGGAAATGCCCTTGACACCGTAATAAAGCACGTCGTTGGCTTTGGCCATGAGCTGGCGCAGGGGAGTGCCCTTGGGCGCGAAAGTCTTGATTCGATCGTTGGGAATGGAGATGAGACTGTCTACGTGCTTTTTCAGTTCGTCAATGCCGGCCTGGGCATTGCTCGCACGCACCTTCCCCTCATAGCTGAAGGGACGTGTCACCACAGCCACCGTCAGGGCGCCACTTTTCCTGGCCGCCTCTGCAATAATAGGAGCTGCGCCCGTCCCTGTGCCGCCACCCATACCCGCAGTGACAAAAACCATGTCTGCGTTGGCAATAGCCTGCTGAATCAACGAAAGGCTCTCGTTGGCGGCCTCGCGTCCCACCTCGGGCTTGGAGCCTGCCCCGAGCCCGCGCGTCAGCTTCTCGCCAAGCTGCAGACGCACAGGTGCAGGGTTGGCGTTCAGAGCCTGCAGATCCGTGTTGGCGCAGATGAACTCCACACCGCTGAGGCCCATATCAATCATATTCTTGACGGCATTGCCGCCACCGCCGCCAACACCAACAACCAGAATACGTGCACCGCCGACAAAACGTGTATCATCAATTTGTTCCATTATGGACTGTGCCATATACCATCCCCTTTTTCTGAAGCCCGCTATGGATTTGTTTGCTGGCAAAATCTGGTCAACTCCCGGCTCTGAAACGCATGACACGTCAGATTGAGTGTTATACCTCCATTTGTTTTACAAACACTTCCTAACGCACGCGTCGAATACGAGCAAAGTGCAGGCGAGGACAAGCCCCGCCACAGGAACGCAACGCCATGGGGTGACGCTGTCCTTTGACACTCCCCCACGCCCGAAGGCGGGAGATTCTCGCTTCTTCCATCGCAGCCTTCCCCGGCTTTCGCCTCCGAAGGTCTTACACCATGTCCACGAGCGTAGATTCGGGTATGTCCTGCCCTATTTTTAAGGATTTCCAGCTTGCGCAGGAACGCTTATATCCACATCGCTCAAGCGCGATGGGCTTTACATCGCATTTTGTAAATTCGTACTCTTCTTTGCCGGTTCAGGCAATATCCTGAAACCATCTGCGCATGCGTTTTACAAGACGTTTGAACAATCCATCCTGCTCTGCGCCACTGGTTTTGACAGCCTGGCTCTCCACATCGGGCTGCGCCAGCACGTCATCGCCGTGCATGGCGACCATGGCCCGCTTGCGTTCTGCTCCGTAATAGAGCAGGCCAACTGCCGTGGAGAACTTGGGATCACTCACCATGTCGGTCAGGCCCCTGACCCTTGTCGGGTAGCCCAACCGTACGGGCACGTTGTGAAAGACCTGCTGGGCCAGCTCCACACAGCCCTCGATATTGGTGGCTCCGCCGGTAAGCACTACGCCTGCGCGAATGCGGTCCTTACAGCCGCTGTTGCCGATGGACTCGTCAATGTAGTCGAAGATCTCCTCCATCCTGGGCTCACAGATATCCGTCAGCGACATCCGCGACAATTTCTGCGGCGGCCTGCCGCCTACGCTGTCGACCTCGATGGTCTCTTCTTCCTGCAGCAGTTCGCGCAGGGAACAGCCGTACTTGATTTTGATGCGCTCGGCGTTCTTGGTCGGTGTGCGCAGGCCAAAAGCAATGTCGCTGGTCAGCATGGTGCCGCCCAGGGCCACCTCAGCCGTGTGACGGATAGCATTGTTCTCGAAGATGGCTATGTCCGAGGTGCCGCCGCCGATATCCACCAGGGCCACACCAATTTCACGCTCCTCATCCGTGAGAACGGCCTTGGCCGAGGCCAGAGACTCAAGGACAATATCCTCTACCCGCAGGCCGGCCTTGGTACAGCAGTTGACGATGTTGCGCACACAAGACACTCCGGCTGTGACAATGTGTACCTTTACCTCCAGGCGCACGCCTGTCATGCCGAGCGGGTCGACAATACCGCGCTGGCTGTCGACAATGTATTCCTGCGGCAGGGTGTGAACGACTTCGCGATCTGAGGGAATGTGTACAGCGCGTGCCGCCTCGATGACACGATCCACATCCTGCGCTGTTACCTCATTACCGTTTACGGCAATGACGCCGTGCGAATTGATTCCCATGATGTGGGCGCCGGCAATGCCGACGTACACGTTGCGAATAATACAGCCGGCCATGTGGCCAGCCTCATCCACAGCGGCACGAATAGAGCGCACGGTGTCCTCGATGTTGACCACCATGCCCTTGCGCAGCCCCTTTGCCTCACTATTGCCTATGCCGATGATGTTGATCAGCCCGTTTGGCAGCAGTTCGGCCACCACAGCGCATACCTTGGTTGTCCCGATATCAAGGCCAACAATAAGTTCACCGCCGTTCTGTTCCATGAAAATCCTCCCTAACGCACCAGCTCCCTTATTGCCTGGTCAGGGCGCGGCAGGGCCTCTGAGAACTACCCATACACGTCCATCGGCAGCCCGGAGTTCCTGCACCTTTGCAAGTTCACGTCGTCGCGTCAGATCCGCGAAGGTCATGGCCAAACGTTTCAGATTACCTTCCCAATCGTCAGTCGACAATGACAACCGCATTTCCTTGTCCTCAAAATATAAATTTATACCATGACTTGGATTTACGTCAACAGTAGCCACGGCGCCAGGCTCGACAGGAAGC
>CAZJPT010000108.1:0-2547 GCA_964547835.1 uncultured Desulfovibrio sp. | reverse complement strand
CTTCCAGATTCTTGCCAGATAGGGAAGGTCATTTTCGCAGCCTGGTTCAACTGTGAGCAAGGGAAGGGACATGAAGTTGTTGCTTTCAACAGGCGCAATAGGCTCGCCCCTCTCGTTGGAATAGAACAGCCTGTTGTCAACCCGCACCCAGAAGCTGGGCATGCGCTCCTGCACACGAATGACAAAACGATCGGGCAGAATGCGCTGTACTGCCACGTCTTCCACCCAGGGAGTTCCCCTCAGGCGGCGCTCCATATCAGCCACGGACACGGAGAAGGTATTGCTGCCCTCGCGCAAGCCGGCCAGATGGAGGATAACGTCCCGGCTGAGACGGACGTTGCCGGTGATATCTATGTGCCTGATGACAAAGGTGTCACTGGTCTGTATCCAGTCGTAAAGGAACAGAGAGCCCTTGTAGACACCGGCAAGCGTCAGAACAAAGACGCACAGGCCCAGGATAAAAAAGCACAGGGCGCGCAGCCGACGTGCAATACGACGCACCAGGGACGGTCTGCGCGGCGAAAAGCTGAACTCTCCAGCCGCGTTCTCATCTGTCTTTGCTACTGTCCCTGAAGCAGCCTCTTCTCCTGACGTTCTGGATGTCACGTAGACATTGCCGGTACTGTCCGTCGGACGCTGCCTGTTCTCCGGCACAGCAGTACGCTCCAGTCTGACATTGCCAGCGCCGGCATCACTCCCGTGTCCCGGCTCGCTGCCCGCAGCGCGTCCGCGTTCCTCGATACGTGCGCGCTGCGTAGCGCGCATGGCCAGCGCGGCCAATATATCGCGGTCGCTCATCGTCCCCTGTGGAGCAGCCCCGGGACGAGCAGCCTGTCTGCTCCGCGCAGCATCGTCACCATGGCTGGCAGGCTGGCGCTGTTTTTTTACAAACAGAGACAAGGAATACCTCTGACTTCAAGTTCGAGCGTAACGCCCTGAGATCGGGCTACTGCATCCCTGGCCTCGGCAAGAAGTTCCCGTGCCTGTGCGGCTGAGCCCTGCCCGGTATTTACGAGAAAGTTGGCGTGTATGGAAGACAATTCGACGCCACCATGACGTCTGCCCCGGTATCCTGCCCTGTCCAGCAAAAGGCCGGCGGAATGTCCGTCCGCAGGATTTTTGAATACGCATCCAGCCGAGCGGACGCCCAGAGGCTGACGCGCCTTCTTGAGTGCAAGGGTCGCTCGCATCCGCTCTGCCACAGCACCTGGCTCGTCCCTGTTGAAGCGCAGCACGCAGCCAGTGACAAGATAAAACGCATCCCCCAGACCGCGCGGCCGGAAAACCCGGTACCCCAGCTCCATGTCTGCACGCGTGAAGGTCTGGAGCTGTCCATCAGCCCAGACGTCAACGCTGACCACATTGTCACCTATGACGCTCCCGAAGGATCCTGCGTTCATGGCAACAGCACCGCCCACACTGCCCGGAATGCCGGCCAGCCCTTCGATGCCGGACCAGCCCTCACTGCGGCAGCGCGCCAGCAGGGCCTGCAGCGGCAGACCAGCCTGGCAGCGGATTGTCACCACATCCTTGTCCCTGCCTGCAACCTGCACCTCGCCACGCTGGGCGCAGCGCACCAGGGTGACGTCGTGATGGCCGTCCATGGCCAGGATATTGCTCCCCATGCCAAAGGCCATGGGTGCCGGCCCCCGGGCGAGAAGAGTTCCAAGCCCGGCCAGCTCAGCTTCGTTCTCTATCTCGATCAGTCTCGTGCAGGTACCGCCAAGGCCCAGAGTTGTCAGTCCTGCCAGGGAGGGACGCTCCACGATGCGCATAGCCGGCTCCCCCTAGTTTTCAAGCCAGGCCGGCCCCACGCGGGTCACGGATCCTGCCCCAATGGTGAGAAGCACATCGTCTGGCCTGAGTATGGTGTCCAGCGCTGTCTGCACATCGTCCAGGGTCTGACAATAGGTAACGGGTGTGCTGCTCACCTGCCTTGTGCCCTGCGCCAGACTCTGGCCGGAAACGCCGGGAATGGGATTTTCAGAAGCCGGATAGATCTCGGTGAGGATGAGTTCGTCCACGGCGTCAAAAACCCTGCAGAACTCACCGAAATGGGCCTGCGTGCGCGTAAAGCGGTGTGGCTGGAACACGACCACGAGCCTGCGCCCCGGAAAGACCATGCGCGCCGTTTTCAGCGTTGCCTCGATTTCACGCGGATGGTGTCCGTAGTCGTCGTATACCAGTACGCCATTGCGCTCGCCCTTGTACTCAAAGCGTCGGGCCACGCCACGAAAGCCGGCCAGGCCACGGCGCACATCTGCAAAGGGTATTTCTGCCTCCAGGGCCACGCCGATGGCTGCCAGGGCATTGCACACGTTGTGCACGCCTGGCTGGGGCAGCGTCACCTCGCCCAGGAGCGCTCCCTTGTGCCAGACCTCAAGACGGGAGCAGCGCTCCAGTTCCAGGGGCACTGCACGCAAAACGTTCTCCTCCATAAGCCCATAGGTGACAAAGGGGCGCTTTACCCTGGGAAGCAGGCGGCGCACCCCGGGGTCGTCGCCGCAGACAACGTTAACACCATAAAAGGGCACGCTGTTCATGAAC
>CAZJPT010000107.1:0-6818 GCA_964547835.1 uncultured Desulfovibrio sp. | reverse complement strand
ATTTCTGGTGGGGGAACATGTGCAGGACAGCGTACAGACGTTTTTCCCCGGGAAGGCCGATGCTGTCTGCGGTCTTTCGATTCGTTCTTTCGGGTGAGACGTTCAGTCCATGACCAAAGCAATAGCAGGTTTTGCCGACACGACCAAGGGGCAGATGCATGACGGCAGGACAAACGATTTTTGGGCCTTCTCGAGGGTGGGCAGAGGGCTTGTCGACATTTATCTGTACTACGAGGACAGCTTCCCCATCCGGACGTGAAGGTGGAGATGCGCGGGCTCGAGGGTCTCGATGAAGCGACTCTCTACCGCGTCGTCAAGATGCGTTTCCCGGACAAGGCCGGCAAGTTGGTTGTCCGTTACAACGACCACATCACGCTTGCCAGCACTCCCTCGAGGTCTGCGCTGGACTGTTGCAAGGAGCGGCCAGGAGCTGCCTGTTCAATGAGCCCAGAATCCCCCACGCCATTCCGAAGCGCCAGGCCATTGAAGATCTGGTACAATTGGGGCCAGCTCCAGCTGCCCCCCTGAACGGATACGTCAGTCCTGTTACCGCCAGAACAGCCAGAACAGGCCTTGACAGTGCGCCCAGTTATATATAGAAGTTTTTTCATTGACTTGGACGATAAGGCGGAAAACTTGTGTAAAAGCATCAATAACGTGTTGTATTGTCCTCTTCTTTACTACTACATGTCTTGGAAATACAATTGTTTTGACAATCCAAAAGAGACTGGCGATAAATTCCAGAAGACACTATACATGTATTTATGTCCGAAGATAGTGCACTGCGGCACCTTATTTGCTTATTGTCTTCGTACATCCCTATACCATCTATATGACAGTAGAAAATTGAAAAGTACACTACTATGATTATCATGTAACGTATTTCTTCCTGGAAAGACTACAAATTCATAAAAACCATACTTGCGTTCATCCTAATAAGATGATATTATCGTTTTAGCATATATTCTGCCTGGAACAGACTGTATGTTCCGTGGCAGATTTTCGACTCACAGTGACACTCCGTTGGACAAGGCGTGCCTCACTGCGTCGGAAATTGCTTTTTTGGGCTGGTGGCTCTCCCGCGAGGAGGGGGAGCGCATGTACAACTCTTCAGAGGAGTTAGGAGTACAAATGGCTAACCAACACACTTTCAACGAAGATAAAGTCGCATGCATACTGGGCGGCCTTGTCTTTGTGCTGGGCCTGTGCAAATTTGCCGGCCTGGACATGACTGGTTGGATTGTAAAAATGGGCATGTGGGTCAATGACCCGATTGTCTGCTTCAATGCTGCTACCAAGGGCATGATGGAAGGCTGGCAGGCTCTGCTTTGCACCTATGCTTTCGTGACCCTGGCTCTTGCCGGCGGCATCAAGATGATGAATGGCAACCCGGTGAAATTCGTTGTTGCCTTCACTGTCATGTTCTTCATTGCTATTGTCTGCTATGTCTGCGGCGCCAACGCCTACATAGCGGCCAACCCCACCCAGCTGGCCAAGCAGGGCATTCCCTGGGCGCTGGGCCTGAGCACAGAAGCCGGTCTCATCCTGGCTCTGGTTGTTGGTATCCTTATCGGCAACTTCGCCCCTGGATTTGTTGAGAAACTTCAGGATGCCGGTGCCTGCCGTCCCGAGCTCTTCGTCAAGATCGCCATCGTCATCCTCGGTGTCGAGCTCGGCGTAAAAGCCGCTGACGCCGCAGCCTTTGCCGGCGTGGTCATCTTCCGAGGCCTGTGCGCCATCATCGAAGCCTACCTGCTGTACTGGGCTGTCGTGTACTACGTCGCCCGCAAATACTTCAAATTCAACAGAGAATGGGCCGCTCCCCTGGCTTCCGGCATCTCCATCTGCGGTGTGTCCGCCGCTATAGCCACCGGTGGTGCCATCCGTGCCCGGCCTGTTGTCCCGATCATGGTCTCCTCCCTGGTCGTGGTCTTCACTTGCATCGAAATGCTGATCCTGCCCTTCGTGGCCTCTGCTGTGCTCCACACTGAGCCCATGGTGGCCGGTGGCTGGATGGGTCTGGCCGTTAAGTCTGACGGCGGCGCCATTGCTTCCGGTGCCATCACCGAGTCCCTTATTCTGACCAAGGCTGCTGCGGCCGGCACCAACTGGGAATCCGGCTGGGTCACCATGGTGACCACCACCGTCAAGGTGTTCATCGACATGTTCATCGGCGTGTGGTCCTTCATCCTTGCCTACATCTGGACCAAGTACTTTGATGCCGAGGCCAAGGCCGGCAAGCACATGACCTGGGGCGACGTATGGGATCGCTTCCCCCGTTTCGTGCTCGGCTACGTGATCACCTTCCTGATCATGCTCTTCCTCTGCATCAGCGACGCCGAAAGCCACAAGATTGCCAAGACCATATCCAGCTCCCTGAATGGTCTGCGCGTCATGTTCTTCCTGCTGACCTTCTTCTCCATCGGTCTGATCTCCAACTTCAGAAAGTTGCTTGAGGAAGGCATCGGCCGTCTGGCAGTCGTCTACGTGGTATGCCTCTTCGGCTTCATCATCTGGGTCGGTCTGTTCATTTCCTACCTCTTCTTCCACGGCCTGCATCCCCCGGTCATCTCTGCCGCCGCTGGTATGTAACCTGGAGTGAGAGTCAAGGAGCACCATTATGGATAAAAAAATGGAAGCCAAATTCCACGAAGAGATCCAGAACATGGAGTATGAGCCTCTCGACAAGGTCGAGATGAAGCTGGTCCATTGGAGCTGGGGTCTCGGAGTTGTTCTTCTGGTTGTGCTGTACTTTGTCAGCCGCATGATTGAACACTAGCTGACAAGGGCCGTTCCCTGAACGGTCCAGTGAATCAGGGCTCCCCCCGCTGATGCGGGGGAGCCTCTGTCAGGCCGGGGAGCTGACTCCTTTTTCTGACAGGGGCTGCCCGACCTGGCATTTTTCCGCCACCTGGCGGTTTTCTTTTGCCCCAGCCCATGGAGAAAGACAGGGAGTTTATTTATCATGCCACGTTACCATGTCCGCCATCTCAAGGGCCCCAACATGCATCTGCGCCTGTACCACGAGGCCATAGAGGAAGCCCCTTCCTTTGAGGATGTGCTGCGCAGACATACATCCTGGCCCATTCAGATAGCCCGGGACGACAGGGCTGCTACTGCGTGGAATCCCGGCACCTGCATGTATTTTCAGGAAATGTGGGAGGCTGCTTTGGTGAATGACGACGCACACCTGCCCCTCATTGGCGCGTGGAAACAGGGCGAAGCCCCTGCCTCTGAAGACCGTGAAGCCCGGTGACGCCCAGGGGATACGGTCTGTACCCATAGCCCGGACCAGGCCGATTTTCGTGGTCAGCGCATGTCTAATCGGCCGCCGCTGCCGCTATGACGGCGGCGATAATTTAGTGCCAGCTATTGCCAGCCTGCACCGTCGAGGCCTCTGCCTCCCTGTCTGTCCCGAAACAGAGGGCGGCCTGCCCACCCCAAGAATACCCTGCGAGCGTTGCGGAAAGACCGTGCTCGGCAAGGACGGCTCGGACCGTACCGCGCTTTTTTACGCCGGCGCTGCCCGTTGCCTCGCCCTTGCCAGAGCCTGTGGTGCAAAACGCGCCATCCTCAAGGCCCGCTCACCATGCTGTGGCGCAGGCTCCATTTACGATGGCAGCTTCTCACGTGTCCTCATCTCCGGCGACGGCGTCTTCGCGCAGCTTCTTCGTGCTGACGGCTTTGCCCTGGCTACAGAGGAGAACTGTGCGGCACTGCTGCAGGAAGCAGGCATTGACGTGGAGAACGACTAAGCGCCGTGTACAACACAATGCCCTGTTACCCACCCATCAGACAGCTCATGCAGCACATGATTGTCGCGGTTTAAATCCAGATTGGCAAAGAGGCTCCTGAAACTGCCAGCAGTTTCAGGAGCCTCTTCACTTTCCTATGGGACGTCGCCTGCAGACCCGGCATTGCGCCGTGAGACGCAAATGGCATTTCAATGGCGCATCGTGCACATCGTCAGGCGTCGCGCTGCAGATTGTAAGAAAGTACTGTGCCTGCCTTGATCAGATCGACCTTCCTGGCTGCCTCGGCCAGGACATAGCGAACATGACGCGGCACCTCCTTGTCACACTCAAAACGCGACAGTGCCTTGAGCGCAGCCATAGGCTTGAAGTCGGTGCCGTAGATGGCCATGGCGTCACCGAGGCCGGCGGTCACAGAAAGGCCGCAGCCTGCCATGGCAGCAAGATCCATATAATCCTCTGCCACGCGCCGCTCAAGAATGGCGTGCAGCTTCTGCGCCATGAGGTCCTGAAGACTGGCCACCTGCAGGCCATTGTCGGCGCTGATAACAGGTTCCCCTACGCGGCCGAAGAGCTGCAGGCCGGTGAAGACCATGCGTACGCCGCCCTTTGTGATGGCGATGACACGGCTGGGCTTGCAGACCTCGCAGGTACAGTCTTGAAGGCAGTGCATTGTGTTCGCCAGCTCATCAGGCTCAAAGGGACGACTTGCGTAGAAGGTAAAACCCTGCGCCTGACGATGTCCAAGCTGCAGAGCGACGGCCGTACCACCATAAAGCACAAGCCCCATGTCGTTAAGGGCGCAGAATTCGGACCAGACAGTACGATGTGAATAGGGCAGCAGATCAAGATGAAGCTTGATATTCATAATGAGCAAACCTTTGTCTGACGGTGCCATGGGCCAGTAGCAGATCAGGACGCAATCCGCGGCCCGTCCCGCAGACGGGACAGGGGAAGGCACCGAGGCTTTGTTCCTTTTTTTGCTGGGCGCGCAGGTGACACGGCTTTCTGCGCCATAAAAAACATAAAGGAAACGATCATAGTATCAAGATAGTCTCATCCTCTGATGTTTGCAATTACCAAATACGGCGTAACAGAGCTAACAAATCACCCCACTAAACCTTGATAATCTGCGCAAGCCACAAAGTGGTTTTTGTGATAATTATCAGAGGAGATCTCAAAACTCTAGATACACCATCTTAACACATTGCTTTTATGTACAGCATTGTGCGATTTGAGATGTCCTCTCAATGTTATTATGCACTCTGCATCATCAGAAGGCACTGGTGCATCGAGAACAGGTTGCACAGGGTCCTCGACATCACGTATGGGCAGGATCATGCGCAGCGCACGGATGACGACTGTCTGTGTGGTGTCACGACGCCGAACAAGGTCATGGACAAATGTCTGTGCCGCATGAAAGGGACAGACAAAAGGGGGCAGTAAACGCCGGACCTGCCACTTTGCCAGAACCGTAAAATTCGCCTCAAACCCGCATTCGTAAGCCCATGTCAAAGAGTCTGTGGTGCAGGAAGCGACACACACCCGTCTTCGGCGTGCGGAGTATCATCGCGGCAGTCTCCTGCGAATGGCGTTCATATCCAGACCGTGCAGGTAGCGCAGGCGAAGCTGATACCCGATTGCGCAGACAATCATGCAGGCTATGTAGGCGGCCCAGAATCCCGCGGCACCCATGGCTGGCACAAGCAGATCGGTACGGGCTGCAAGGTAGCCTCCGGTCAGCCCTACTATTCCGTACGACAATATACAGATGATGGAGACCACACGCGTATCATTGTAGCCGCGCAATATACCAGCCGTAATGCACTGAATCGCGTCCACCACCTGATAGGCTGCACAGAAAAGCAGAAGATCGCATACCAGTGCCAGCACCTGCGGATCGTCGTTATAGAGCGCTGCCAGCTCTTCCCTGAAGAGCAGCGTCAAAGTCATGGCGCAAACTGCCAGGACCATGCCCGCACACAGTGCCGTCCAGGCCGAGATACGGGCCCTCAACCTGTTCCCGGCGCCAAGATTGCGACCTACACGCAGCGTAGCGGCCATGCTGACAGACAGGGGCACGCAGAAGATGAGAGCTGAGAGATTGATGCAGATCTGATGCCCGGCCACCACAACAGCGCCCAGAGGGGCCAGAAGGAGAGCCGTCAGGCAAAAAAGCAGTGTCTCAACACTGATGGCCACGGCATTGGGAAGACCTACACGCAGCACGTCCTTGAGGATTGGCAGGTCCAGGAAGGGTGTTTCCCGGAGCGCCGGCTGTCGCCGCAGAAGTGAATAGCAGCCCAGCTGCCTGTCAAAGTGCAGCGTGAAAAGCATGACAAAAGCCATGGCCCAGAAACAGATGGAGGTGGCCACACCGCAGCCGACCCCGCCCAGCTCGGGCATGCCCATATGCCCATAAATAAAAATCCAGTTGCAGGGAATGTTCAGCAGCAGACAGAAAAAGGCTGTGTACATGGCCGGTCTGGTGCGTCCGAATCCCTCAAAGAAGGAGCGCAGGTTGACGAAGAAAAGAAAGCCCGGCACCCCGGGCAGCAGCGCACGCAGGTAGCCGCGTGCCACTGGCTCCATGTCGGGCCCTATGCCGAAGGCGGGCATATTACTGGACAGGATATAGAGCACTGACACCAGGATGACGGAAAGAGCCACAGACAAAAACAGTCCCTGACGCAAAAGATGCGCCGCCCGTTCAGGGCGTCTGGCACCTACAAGCTGCGCGCTCATGGCTGGCAGGGCAAGCAGACAGCCTATGGCAAAGATGGTGACTGGCACCCAGATGGAACTGGCCACTGCCACTCCGGCAAGATCCTCAGCGCTGTAGCGGCCGGCCATGACTGTGTCCACGAAGTTCATGCCTGTTTGCGAAATCTGAGCCAGCACTATAGGAAGGCTGAGGTGGAAAACCTGGCGTGCTTCAATCAAGGAAAAAAGCGTGTTCATGGAAAAAATCGGGGGAAAATGGATAGCCGTCAGCTGGGACAGCAAAAGGCTTGACATCCTCCCCCGCCTGAAGGCGGGGGATTCCTATCGGTAGCGGCTCTAATG
>CAZJPT010000106.1:0-6821 GCA_964547835.1 uncultured Desulfovibrio sp. | reverse complement strand
CTTGGCAACGTTGCCACCAAGCAGATCTCTCCAGGGGGTTCCGTGCCCCTCATAATGCGTCCTGCTGGCACCCGTCTTCTGCGCACGCGCCCGCTCTTCCTCGGTCTGCTGCGTTTCCTTGCGTTCATTCTCCGATCTGGGTGCGGATTTATCTTTCTTTTTGACCATGTATCAGGTCTCCTTGGCAAAAAACGGGATTGAGCACTACGGGGTTATACGACCAGAACTCAGCGGCGATCGCCGCGATCTCTGCGGTCACCACCCCTGCGCTCACCACGCTCGCTGCGATCACCGTACTCACCACGGCTGAACGAACGCGCAGGACGGGCCGTCTCCTCGGGATCCCAGGGATGACCCCGTTCCTCGAGAAGGACTGCCCGACGACTGGCGCGAATACGGTCGCCGTTGATCTCGATGACTTTGACGGTCAGTTCCTGTCCCAGCCTGACCACATCGGACACCTGAGGCACGCGGCCCATGTCAAGCTGGGAAATGTGCACCAGTGCCTCCACGTTTGGAAGGATTTCCACGATGCAGCCAATTTCCAGAATCTTCTTGACCTTGCCAGTATAGTTCTTGCCGAGCTCGGCATGCTGATCATAGTAGCACAGCATCTCCACGGTGCGCTTCAGGGCCTCAGCTGTTGGTGCGAAAACGGAAACGCGGCCTGAATCCTCGATGTCCACTGTAGCCCCGGTAGCTGTGGTAATGGCCTTGATGTTCTTGCCGCCAGGGCCGATGATAAGGCGAATAATCTCGGGATTAACGTAAATTTCCTTGAACTGCGGTGCGTAAGGCGACAGCTCCTTGCGCGGCCCGGGCAGGGCCTTGTTCATCTCAGCGAGAATGTGCATGCGTCCCTCATGCGCCTGACGCATGGCGGCACGCATGATATCGGTAGACAGCCCCTCGACCTTGATATCCATCTGTATGCCGGTCACGCCTTTGGCGGTGCCAGCCACCTTGAAATCCATATCGCCCATGGCGTCCTCGTCACCGAGGATGTCTGTCAGGATGATGAACTGCTCACCCTCCTTGATGAGCCCCATGGCCACACCGGCCACGGGAGCGCTGATCGGCACGCCGGCGTCCATCAGGCACAGGCAGCCGCCGCACACTGCGGCCATGGAGGAGGAACCATTGGATTCGAGGGTTTCGGACACCACGCGGATAGTGTAGGGAAAACTCTCTGAAGCAGGCAGTACCGGCCGCAGGGACTTTTCGGCCAGGGCACCGTGGCCGATTTCACGACGGGAAAGACGCACAGGCTTCACCTCGCCCACGGAATAGGGCGGGAAGTTGTAGTGCAGCATGAAGTCTTTGATCACGTCGCCATTAAGACCGTCCATACGCTGCTCGTCCGTAGAAGATCCCAGGGTGCACACGGCCAGCCCCTTGGTCTCGCCGCGGCGGAAGATGGCGGAGCCGTGGGTGCGCGGCAGCACGCCTGTCTGGATCTGTATGGGACGCACGGTCTTCGTGTCGCGGCCGTCGATGCGGGTGCCCTCGCTGACAATGCGCTGACGCACCAGCTTCTTTTCCAGGGCAGCCAGCATGTCACCCACTTCGGCAAGTGCCTCGCTCTTTTCGGCCCACTCGGGATCCGCCAGCAGACCTTCCATCACGGCGCTCTTCACTCTGGCGCGAGCGTTCTTGCGCTCCATCTTCTCCGGAATACGCAGTGCCGCCTCAATGCCGGCGGCCCGGGCCAGATCCCCCACGCGCTCCACAAGAGCCTCATTGTCCTTGTGGGGCGTAAAGTCCATTTTTTCTTTGCCGGCCTTGCGGCGGAGCTCTTCCTGGACTTCCACCAGCGGCAGCACCTGGACACGCGCCCATTCCAGGGCGTCAATGAGCACGTCTTCGGGCACGAAACGGGCCTCGCCCTCCACCATGGTAAGAGCCGTGCCCGATGCCGCCAGAACAAGATCGATGTCACTTTCCTTGCGCTGGGCGAACGTGGGATTGAGCACGAAGCTGCCATTCACACGACCTACGCGGGCGCCTGCAACAGGTCCGTCAAAGGGCAGAGAGGATATGTGTATGGCTGCGGAGGCGGCCGTCATGGCCAGCACGTCGGGATCGTTCTCCTGATCGGCGGAAAGCACGGTGGCCAGTACCTGCACATCCTGCAACAGGCCCTTGGGAAAAAGCGGGCGGATGGGACGATCAACAAGGCGGGAAACAAGGGTCTCATGTTCAGAGGGACGACCTATTTCACGACGAAAATAGCTGCCTGGAATACGCCCTGAGGCGTACATGCGCTCAGCGTACTCGACAGTCAGCGGGAAGAAGCCTCTGCTCTGCTCGAGTGTCTGTGAGCACACAGTCACCAGCACAACTGTGCCGCCACACTGCACCCAGACTGCTCCGTCTGCCTGATTGGCGAGACGTCCGGTCTCAAAGATGTATTCCCTGCCCAGCACAGAGCAGGTGACGCGGGTGGGGTTAAATATGTCATTGTTCAACAGCGTGTCTCCTAAGGGAAGGGGACTCCGGGAAAAGAACCGGACAGGTTCCGGCGATCTTCCCGGATACCCCTTCGAAAAAAACTTCGTTACAAAAGATTAAGAAAAGGGGCCGTAAAGGCCCCTCTTGCGTACTGACTACTTGCGCAGCCCGAGTTTTTCAATGAGGGCGCGATAACGCTGCACATCCTTGCTCTTCAGATAATTGAGGATGTTACGGCGCTGCCCGACCATCTTTAAAAGGCCGGTACGCGAATGAAAGTCTTTCTTGTGCACTTTGAAATGTTCAGTAAGCCCCTCTATGCGGGCGGTCAGCAGGGCCACCTGCACTTCCGGGGAACCTGTGTCGCCCACGTGACGGGCGTGGGCGTCAATGACATTTTTTTTCTGAACAGAATCCATTACCACAGCAGTTCTCCTTGATGAGAATCAAAATTAAAGATTAGGACCACAGCCCCCTTGCCACGGCCAGTACAGACCGTCCTCTGTCCATCTTCAGCCTGGCCAGCGCCAGCAGACCGGAATCATCTTTGAGCAGGGCCCGTCCGCAGTTGCGACTGACAGCGTCAAGACAGCTGCCAGGGCAGGGAACGGCAATGCCGTCGCGCACCTGGCGCGCCCGCGCCGCATCCAGCTCAACTACCGGCCATTCGGGCAGCGCGCTCTCCAACGGCCGCACGTAATCCGCAAGGCCTAGAGGATGCGCCAGCACCGTGTCCAGGGATACGGCATCAGACAGGGCAAATGGGTGACTATATTCCCGGGTCAGACCAGCTAGCACTGCGCCGCACATGAGTCGCATCCCCAAGCTGTGGGCGAGGGAGCGTATGTACGTGCCTGAGCCGCAGCGGACCCGGAAATGGATCACGGGGAGATCCATGGAGAGGATTTCCACATGATGGATATGAACGAACTTGGTCTTGACGGGCACATCCCTGCCTTCTCTGGCGAGCTGATAGAGAGGCGTGCCATTACTCTTGGCGGCAGAAAAGGGCGGAACGATCTGCTCCACATCCCCCCGCCAGGTGTCAATGACCTCACGGACCATGGCGGGTGTGACATGCTGCCACGACCGCTCACGCAGCACGGTACCCTCTGTGTCCCACGTATCAGTCTCGCGACCGAGCTCGACCGAAGCTGCATAAACCTTCTGACCGCCCTCAAGCAGATAGCTTGAAATTCGGGTGGCCTTGCCGAGAAGCACAAGCAGAACGCCTTCAGCCATGGGGTCCAGGGTGCCGGCGTGACCGATCTTCCGCTGCCCAAACCGCTTGACGGTCATAAGGCAGTGGTTGGACGTAGGGCCGGCGGGCTTGTTCAAAACAAGGACGCCGTGCTGCTGCGGGCAGACTTTGCTCTCAGAAGGTATCATAGCCCGGCACATATAGAGACTTTTTGGAAGATTGTCAAAGTGTTTTGCGCCCGCAAAAACGGCCCGGAAAACGCCTCACGACTGCCCGGAACTTCCGGAACCCGTCGCCTGATCCCAGAATGCCTTCATGGGCTCCATGTTGAGGCGCAATTCCAGACGCTGCAACGCCTCACCGCGCATCCAGAGCACAGGCTCCCTGTCAGCGTTGAGCAGCAACACACCACGGACACCGTCTACCTCGTGCAGCACTATGCCGGCAGGACGGCTGGCCTTGTCGGGCCTTGGGCCCGAGTTTCCCATCATATTCTCTCTCCCTGGACGTTTGTGTCCCGCCCCGGCAGGCGGGGCAATATACCATGCAGCATCCTGCAGCCGCTGCTCAATGCATATGCCAAGTCACGTCCGGGAGCAACAGACCGTCCTTGCAGCAATGCGTCAGAGGGACTATTCTGACAGACACACAATGACAAGGCGCGGAGCAAGGAGTGTGTTATGAAACTGCGCATGGCCGGACTCGCTGACACGCGAGCCATCCTGGACGTCTACGCCCAGTACATAGACACCCCGATCACCTTTGAGACAGACCTGCCCGGGAAAAATGCATTCAGAGAACGCATACGCAGCGTGCGCAAGATCTATCCCTGGATTGTCGCCGAGGAAAACGGGCGCCTTGCCGGCTACGCATACGCTCACTGCCCATGGGAGCGGGCCGCCTACCGCTGGAATGCGGAACTTTCCGTTTATCTGGACAGGGACTTCAGAGGGTATGGCTTGGGTACACGCCTGTACCGCGTCATGATTGAACTTCTGCGTCTGCAGAACGTGCGCGTAGCCCTGGCCTGTGTCACTGTTCCCAATGCAGCGTCGGAACGCATGCACGCCGCCCTGGGCTTTACGCAGTCCGCCTTTTTCGCCAGGGCCGGCTGGAAAAACGGCGCCTGGCACGACGTAGCCTGGCTCTCACTGCCCCTGTGCGATGACGAAGCCGAACCCCTGCCTCTGACACCGGCAGACTGCCTTGATCCTGGCCGCGTCAGAACCCTGCTTGGATACTGAATGCCCCGGGATGCCATCATGCCCTTCTGGAATCCATGGCACGGCTGTATCAGGGTGCGTCCCGGCTGCAGCAATTGCTGCATGTTTCGCCGCGACGCCTCTCATGGCAAGAACAACCGTAATAACAAAAACCGCCTCCTTCGGCCTGCCCGTCTCTCGTGACAGACACAGCACCTGGAAACTCAGGCACTCTGACGTCTGCTCAGTCGCCGAGGTCGTTGACAATGCCGCTGTCCTTGTCCGTCCTGACCTGGCAGCGCTCCATAATCCAGTCAATGACCACCCGTTCACGACGTAAGCGCAGGCCTCAAGCAGGATATTGAAAAGGGTGATGCAGTCGTTGCAGCGCAAGACCGACTTGTCGGTCTTGTCCGGGAAGCGCATCGTGACAACATGGCAGAGACCCGCATCGTTTAAGTGAATGCCGGCAAACTCTCTGCCCGCCTTCGCGAAGGCCTGAAGGTCGTCCGCCCCGAAACAGCTAACTTTTTTTGTCTGGACAGATACATGCAGAAAAATGTATTATTTTACCCTATTTTTGGAAACCAAAACCTTCAGTTTTTTCCATTCTAGTTCGCAGTTTGGCTGAAGTCTCCGTTTACGCGACAGTACAATCAGTCGCGATGCCTATACTATAAATGAGGAGGCGGCGCACTTTCCCCCTGGGACTCGCAGGTGGAGCACTTGTGCGCCGATTGTTATTGATGAAGCAGCATGTTCCAGCAGGAATCCGACTTTGCCTGAGAATCGGGCTCACTCTGGATAAAATACTCTACGTCCTCTCCGATGTGCTGAGTCTGATTCTGGCTACGGGAATCGCCCTGTGCCTGCGCATACTGTGCGGCGACTACGTTTACTACTCAGACACGCTTGAACAGCCTTTGCTTGTCATCCTGGTCTCGCCTTTCATCGCCATGGCAATGGGGCTCTATTCCTCCATCATGCGCAAACCGCCGCACAAGCACCTCTCGCGGCTTATCAGCTTTGTATCCATTACATTTTCATTGATCTTCATCATTTTCTTCATCTCCAAGTCCGGCCATTATTATTCGCGCTTTGTCTTTCTCATGAGCTGGTTCCTAAGCTGCTTTACTGTGCCTCTGGGACGGGCATTTGTGACTAAGCACTTCTGCCGTTCCCCCTGGTGGGGACTGCCGCTTATCTGCCTCGACCGCTCGCAGACAGGAAAACGCCTCTGGCACTACCTGCGCTCCCATCCAGAGCAGGGACTGCGGCCGGTTGCCGTCATGGACGTGTCCGAAGGCCTGTCCAGGGAATGCCATGCCCGCATGCAGGATCTCGCCCGGCAGTATCCCGGTGCCGTTGCCTTGCTGACGGGTAAAGACGAGCAGCTGAGCGGTGAATTGCTGGCGGCTGTCAACCGCCACTTCAGCCGTATTCTGGTCATGCCCGTACATGATGACTCCAGCATGGGCATGAACAGCTTCCTGACCTCCCCCTGTGTCATCGACGCCACTACAGGCATTTACCTGCAACAGAATCTTCACGACAGACGTCGCATTGCCATAAAGCGCATGCTTGATTTGACGCTCTGCTGTCTTGGTGCCGTGGTGCTTATCCCACTGTGGCTTATCATCGCCCTGTGCATCAAGCTTGACAGCAAAGGGCCCGTAATTTATTCGCAGCGCCGCATCGGCATGGGCGGAAACCCCATACGCGTGCACAAATTCCGCACCATGGTCGAGAACGCTGATGCCATCCTCAACAAATACCTTGAAGAAAACCCCGAAATGCGCGCCGAATGGGAGCGTGACCACAAACTGAAAAATGATCCGCGCATTACGTCCGTAGGGCATTTTCTGCGCAGAACATCCCTGGACGAACTGCCGCAGCTATGGAACGTTGTCACAGGCACCATGAGCCTGGTTGGCCCACGTCCCATCGTGGAGGAGGAACGAGCCAAG
>CAZJPT010000105.1:0-6858 GCA_964547835.1 uncultured Desulfovibrio sp. | reverse complement strand
CAGCACCTATGCCGATGAATGAAATTGTTGAAATCACTCTGCCCAATGTCGGTTGAGGATAGAGGAGGCAACAATCTGCAGGCGTCTGTTTTGCGGCGCATGGCGCACGTGTATGTGATAACTGTCTCGTCCGTTACTCGTCGTGTTTTTCCAGCGTTGCTGAAGGCCCCATGGTCTGCCCCTCCCAGGCGCCGCTGACGATGTGGTTGTTCCTGAACACCACGCGCCGCACCCTGAGGGGCGTAGCCGTGAGGGGCTTTGCAGGACCTGACTCGAGAATGGCAAGGCACACGGCCCCACGGCCGCCGGGAAGCGGACCATTGAGAAAGTCCCGGACCCGATCCGCCAGTCCGTCGCCCCGTGTTTTCCCCCAGCAGCGTACTGGCAGGGCAAGGCAGCTTGTTACATGCATCCGTCCAGGCGTGATGCTGCGCAAAACACGGCGCACCCGCATCCCGTACAGCGGAGTCAGGGGCAGATGGGGCACGCTGTGCCAGCCAGCGAGGGACAGTTTGTTCCAGTAGAGTGCGGCAACGCCCCTGCCAGCCACGCGCCCTGCCTCGCACAGGGCCCTGGCCATGGTTTCATGCGTCATTCCCTGCTCCAGGTGCACCAGGACCCAGTCAAACTGTCCATTGCCGTAGGGCAGGGCGTCTGCAGGCGCCGGGTCGACCACATAGCGTGTGCCCAGTCGTTGCATGAATAAGGCGCGCAGCGCAGGGCTGCTTTCACAGCCGGTCACATCAAAGCCCATTGTGCGCAGTGTCGGCTGCAGCCAGCCAGATCCGCAATTAACCTCAAGCAGTGTGCTGTCCCCGCTTGCCCACGACGAGAGCGCACGGCGGATCAATGCCCGCACTGCCTTGAGCCAGAACTTGCCGTGGGGCTGGTCCAGCCAGAGATCCAGCGTCTGGCGTCCACCGTCGTCATATGTCATGCGGCCTCCCATGGGAGCGTCGCGTTCCCGTAGTGTTTGCCCTACCAGTCGCCGGCGGCAGGATTGAGGCCGGCGCGATCCGGCCATCGCGTGGAGCTGGCCGGCCAGGATGAGCGGAAAAGCTGCGTCATAGTCATACCCCTGACCGGGATACTTTCCCCAAGCCAGGCAAAGAAGCGCAGGATGCGGTCCACGACCTTGTCCGCAGCCTTTTCATCAGGTACATGCGGCGACTGGCCGGGCACGATCTCTGTAGAATGCCAGAAGACGCAGAGAACGTCCTGGTGACGCAGACGCAAAAGGCGCGTGCAAAGACGCATGACAAAGTCATTGTGCCAGAACGGGCTGCCGCTCAGAGCTGCCAGGAAGTGGAAATCGTCGCGTCTGGCGGAGGATGCGAACACCTTGTCCCAGAGACCTGGCAGACAGGTGAGCAGCGGTATCTGTGTCAGGGGCACTTCCAGGAAGGGGGTGTCCCTGCCGAGGGGCCAGTAGGGCTGCGCCGGTGCTCGAAAATGATCTGCGCCATTTTTGTGGACGCGCAGAGGACAGATTGAGCTGTCAACCAGGATGCCGTGCCCGGCCAGAAGCGGAAAAAGGACATTCTTCAAATCCCAGCGTCCCATGCGGAAGCTGGTGAGCGGCGCTCCCTGAAAGTCAGCGCCGGCCTTGAGCAGTGTCTCAAGCCGTCTGGAGAGCAGTTCGCGATCCATGGTGTGCGTGCGCTGGGGCTGTCCCTGGCAAAAGGCCTCGTCGCTCTCAAAGGGCGGCGTGCTCCAGTGGTGCAGATGGGCGCCGATTTCGGCTCCGTGCCTGTCGCGCATTTCCTCAAGCACGCGGCAGGCGCCGGCATCTTTGAAAACGGTCCAGGAACAGAGCAAGGTCAGAGGAAAGCCCAGTTCGTCAGACAGGGGGACAAGCCTGCGCAGATGGGCGACATTGCTGACGCCGGGATTGCGGCGGCGGTAAACGCCAGAGAAAAGACCTTCCTCTTCTACATCCATAGTAATCAGGACAGTGAGGGGGCGCGACGAAGAGTTTTGGATACAGGATGTGTCTGACATGGCAGCAACAATATCTTTTCTCCGGGCATCACGCAACGAACCCTCCGGCCTGAGCAGGGCTGTGGAGTGAGGGTTTGACGCGATTTTTGCGGAGCTGGTAAAATGGCAGATCTGGCATTCTCCGCTCTCTCTATCTGCCGTCACAAACAACCGGACGCTTTGGCTTCGCTGGATGACGACGAAAAGGGTGCCATTGCTGCTGACACCCTTGACGGAAAGCCGGTAATTCAGGTGGTTAACGAGCCCGGCGCCATGCTACCTGAATTGCACTTGATTTTGGAATCTGCGTATCGCTCGTTCGCCACGTCAGATTGACAAGAGCTTCTGCCTGCCTCTGTGAGAAACCTGCCTGGAGCAGCTTTTGGGTGAAACCGAGAGAGTCAAAGCAATTCCACCCATATCCGCACATCCAACAGGAAAAGAGTTGCAAAGAAAAGACCACTGTAACCGGACGGGGTGACCCCGTCTCCTCACCTGGCTTAGAGATGAGCCGAATAGGCCAGTCAGTATCAGGAAAATCAACTACTTACACTATGAAAGACCTGCTTTCAGATCATCCCTAAGTGCGCCTCAATCTATGGCTATGCTACCCAAACCATGCCTTGGAAATCAAGCTTTGGCGGGGTGTCTCGTCAGCCCCTGCTGGCCTGAGTCCCTGTCTGACGCAAAGGGGCTGTCCAAGCGCAGCGGGCCGTTCTGAGAATGTGGCTCTCTTGCCAGAACGGCAGGCAGAAAGTACAATTTCCGCAGCTTGTGCCGGGGAACATGTATTCCGCCCGGCCCGTGCTGCAACAATGACGGAGGTGGAAATGGCGCGGCGTATTCTCTTTCTTCTGGAAGATTTGTGCTACGGCGGCACGCAGCGTCAAACTCTGCAGCTGGCCATGCGCCTTGATCGAACCCGTTTCACGCCAGTGCTTTTGACACTTACCGGCGAAACCGACATGGATGACGTGGCCCTGGCCGCCGGCCTTGAGCTGCATCACCTGGGTGCAGACAGGGGGGTGGACAAACTGTTTTTCCTTCGTCTGCTGCATGTCCTGCGCAGGCTGCGTCCTGATGTGCTTGTTCCGTGCACGTGCCTGCCCAATATCTGGGGCCGCGTCTGGGGCTGCTGGTTGCGCAAGTGTTTTGGCACCCCCCTGGGCGTGCTGGGCACAGTGCGCGGCGGTGGCGCTCCGGCGCGTCAGCACGAGCGCTGGCTGTGGCGCCTGGCCGATCATCTGATCTGTAACAGCCAGGCCCTGGAGGAGGTGCTGCGTGACATGGGTGTGCCTGCGGCAAGGCTCACCTGCATTCAAAACGGCGTTGACACGGATCGATTCGCGCCCTCTGGCACGCCGCCGTCGGGACGGGCACCCCTCATCGTCTGCGTGGCACGGCTGTGTGAGGATAAGGATCATGCCACCCTCATTGCCGCCTTTGAGAAGGCGCGTGAGGCTGTGCCCGAGGCGCGTCTGCGCCTTGTGGGTGACGGGCCCCTGGCTGAGAGGGTGTTTGCCCGCACGGCTGCATCAGCCGCCGGGGATGCCATTGAGGTGCTGCCCGGCACTGCAGACGTGCGTCCCCATCTGGCTGAGGCCAGAATTTTTGCCCTGTCATCCATCCGCGAGGGACAGCCCAATGTGCTGCTCGAGGCCATGGCCAGCGGTCTGCCTGTGTGTGCCACGACTGTAGGCGGCATTCCGCGCATGGTGCGCGAGGGTGTCAACGGCCTGCTTTCGCCTGCCGGCAATCCCGGGGCCATGGCCGAAAACCTGGTTCGCCTGCTGCGCGACGACGCCCTTTGTGATGTCATGGGGCCGGCCAACCGCAGGACCTGCCTTGAACACTTTTCCTTTGATACCATGGTGCAGGCCCATGAGCGGCTGTTCGATGCGCTGTGCAACAACTGCGCCGGTGAGAGATTCTGACGATGTCGGTTTTTGCGCTGGCTGAAGCAGTGCGCTTCACATTCCCCGTTGTGCGTGTCCTGGTTCTCTGCACAGCGTTTTTTCTTCTGGCCATGCCGGCACGCGCCACTGCCGGCAGCGCGCATCCCGTCAATGAGCAGGGCGAGCGCACGGAGCTGTGGACTGGCAAGGTCCTGTCCGCCACGTTCAAGGCCGGCATCTGCACGCGCCCGAACGGGGCTGTGCGCGGCGTTTTCTGGCTCAGGCACGCCAATGGCGACGTGGATGTTTACCACGTGTACGGCTTTAGAAACGGCGAGGAGGTGGAGGTCCGCCACCCTTCGGGACATATTTTCCGGGCCCGCGTCACACCTGATGGAAATCTTTCCGGCAAGGTGCGCATCAAGAACAGAATTGGTCTCACAATGAAGGGGAGCAGCCAGCGCGACGTGCCGCTCAGCGACGACTGTGCCCCTCTGCGCTGAAGGAGATGCTCTCCATGTGGTTTTTGTTTCTTCTCGCGGTCCTGGCAGTCCTGGCCCTCTTATTCTGGCTGGCAGCCGATGGACGCAGGCTGCGCACCGAGGCCGCCCGGCCTGCGAAAAAACTGGCGTCCTGGCCTTCTGTGGGCATGGTGGTGCCCTGCGCCGGCACCCATCCTGACATGGAGAGTGCGCTGCGTTCCCTGATCGAGCAGAACTACAAAGGCGAACTGCGCTGCTGCCTGGTGACGGCCTGCGCTGACGAGCCGGCTGCCAGACTTGCAGATCGTCTGAGCAGGGAGTATGGCAGCGTCATCCATGTGGTGGCCGGCCGTGCAGATGGCTGTGGTCAGAAGAATCACAATTCCCTGCAGGGCGTGGCCGCCCTGGGCGACGGGGTGGATGTGTACGCCTTCTGCGACAGCACACATCTGGCCTCTCCGGATTTTCTGAGCCGCCTGGTCCATCCCCTGGCCTCGGGCGAGGCTGTCTTTGCCACGGGCTACCACGAGGTGGTTCCAGGAGACAGCGAGCTGGTCACTCTGGCGTATACCCTGTGCGTGCTGTGCATGCGCATCATGCAGGGCATGAGCAGCTTCACCCAGCCCTGGGGGGGGGCCATGGCCATTGAGCGCGCTACCTTTCATGAGCAGGGCATAGGCGCATTCTGGGCTGACAATGTGGTGGATGACTGCTCGCTGACCACATTTTTGCGGGAAAAGAATATCCGCGTTCATCTTTGCCCGGGAGCGCTGCTGCGCACCAGAGCAGGGCACCACAATGGTGACGTATGGCGTGCCTGGCTGGACAGGCAGATCCTCTTCCTCAAATTCTGTGTGCCGTCCCAATGGCGGCTGCTGGGAGTGCTGTTGTGCTGGATGGGCGTTATTCCTCCCCTGGCGCTGCTTGTCTTCCTTGCCTGGATTGCTGGTGCTGCAGGCTTTCCCATGGCCTTCGTGGTCGGCATCTATTTGCTGGGCACAGCAGTCTCCCTGTCCCTCCTGCGCCCCCTCATGCCGCATCACGTGCGCCTTTTGCGGCTTATGGGCGCCTTCTGGCTCACCTGTCTGACCGCCTGCCAGGTCTATATGAAAACAGTGATGGCTCGTGGCATACTCTGGCACGGCATCTGGTACGACGTCGGGCGTGCGGGCAAGGTGTTGTCAGTAAAAAGACAGGACGGACAAGCGTTTTGACAACGCGTCTCCAGTCTTGGTAGCCTGAATCATTCTATGCAGCACAGCCTGTCACCCGGATTTATTTCCAGGTGTCGTGAGAGATTGCCCCATACATGATTGCCTATTCCGATCTTGTTCGTGTCTCCCTGCGCCAGGTGACGCGTCAGAAAAGCTACGGCGTCATCGTGTCCATTGCCCTTGGCATTACAGCCTTTATTACCCTGGCCGTGCTTGGTCAGGAAATACGCTACAAGGTAGGGCAGGACATGGTGCTCATGGGTGGCGTCAACGTCATGCGCGTCACCATGGAGGACGCCCAGTATCCGGGGCAGCCCAGGCGCGAGTTCTTCCCGGAGGCCATCGCGGGCATTGCTGCCCTGCCTGGCGTGGATCAGGTGAGCGTTAGCAGCCGCAACGCCCAGCACTTCAATCTCAAGTCCGGCGAGCGCACCCTGGGCACCTTGATCTATGGTGTGGACGAACACTTCGCGCCTGTATTCTCTGTCGATGTGGTGGCCGGCCGTGGTCTGAGCCGGGAGGACGTGGAGCGGCACAAGCGTGTCTGCGTGGTTGGCCGCGATCTTGCGGTGAACATGTTTGGGTCGCCGAGAAATGCTCTGGGCCAGCTGCTCTTTCTGGACCAGGACGTTTTCGAGATTGTTGGCGTCATGGCCGGCGTTATGCTTGGCAGCTGGTCCGAGGCGGGCTTTATCCCCTACACGACACTCATTGACAGACAGTGGGGCGATGCCAAGGTCACGCGTCTTTTTGTGCGCGCTATCGGCTGGGAGGATGTGGAGCGCCTGGCACGGCAGATTCCGGACGTGGTGCTCTCCTACCAGCGGGCGCCCTACATGATGGTCTATACACGGGACGATCAGATTTCCAGGCTGGAAGTTACCTTCATGTGGGTACAGTCTCTGCTTTGGCTGGGCATCCTGGCTTCTCTGATGCTGGGCGGCTTCGGCATCTGGTACGGCACCTTTGCGGCAGTGCGTGCCAGGACCAGGGAAGTTGGCCTGAAGAAGGCCATGGGCGGTTCGGATCGCGACATTATGTCGCAGTTTCTCTGCGAGGCGCTGTGCAAGGCCGTGGCCGGCGGCGTACTGGGGATTGTGCTGGGCATTGCCGCCGTGCTCATCGGCGTCATGGCCCTGGGCACCAGCGTGCCCATGCTGATCCTCATTGCCAGCTGCATAGGCTCCATTGTCTTTTCCGCGGCCATAGGAGTGGCCGGCGGCATCTTCCCCGCTCTGCAGGCCAGCCGCATGGACGTGGTCACAGCCCTGCGTTTCGAATAAGGAC
>CAZJPT010000104.1:0-6885 GCA_964547835.1 uncultured Desulfovibrio sp. | reverse complement strand
CCTTGACAAGAGTTGCATTGGTAACATTCAATTTTTGATCTATTTTTCGCACAGCCTCGTTATATTCTTGCGATGAACAGAAGCACCAGATGGCGGGAAGGTGGGCAGGATCATTTGGGATAATGATAGCAACATTGGTATCTGATGGGTCTCCACTGCAAAGGCATGCCGGCAATTCTCTCATTGCGCGTATCACTATTCCTTTCTTCCCCCAATTCTCTTCTCCGCGGATATAGGCAGTTCTTTCATTTTCTGCCTTTAGTTTCACTTGATGAAGCCATAATACAAATTGTCTTCCTGCAAAATGCTCTGTTGAAGATGAGCTACTCTGCCAATATGACCACGTAGAAGCACGGTGACTATTTTCCCAAAATCCTCGACCAAACCGTGGGAAATCAGCAGGTGACACTCCTTGGTAGGAGCTTGCATACTCATCTAGCAACTTTCCAACAGTTTCTTCCAACCCAATTCTTGCATCGGGATTTGTCAGTTGCTTGTCCTGTTCGACACTTTGAATGGATGCACTTCGCAGGGCATCTGCCTTATCCTTGGCCGTTTGTGCATCTGCAACATCCAAACTATACATAATATGGGGAGCATTATTGCCAAACAAACTTCTTTGAGTGAGTGGTTTTATATATGATATGGCTAATAGTGCCACAAAAGCTCCTGCAGCAGCAGGAGAGTCAAACCCTTTTTCCCCAAGACGTGCAAGTAGATGCCAAGTATCACGCTTGAGCAGCTTTTCCCGTAATTTCTGGTAGCTCTTCAGGAATAGCCAGTTTTGTGGCAGGACAGTTGCTGTCGTCCCCCCCTCGAAACACAGATTCAGGCAACGTTCCAGAAAGACCGTGGCAAGCTCGTTCTTGGCATCCGGATAATGGTTCTCGCAAAAATCACGCAAGGCCTGCGCCTGTTTTCCACGCGCCAGATAGGGGACGTTGGTGATGACGAGGTTGTAGTGTTCGGCAAGAATGGCGACAGCCTTCATCATCCCCTGGGCCATGACGGCTGCTTCACTCCGGGCATCGTGCTGTTCGTCTTCTTCGGCCTTGAGCGCTTCTTGCAGAAGCTGGCTCATGTCCATGTGGGCGATCTCGGACGCAATTCCTTCCGAAGGAGACAGCAGACTGCCAAACAGCGGTGCCTTTTGAAATTCGTTGTACAACAAGTCGAGCGCGTTGCGCAGTGCCGTATGTGGCTTGGCCAAGCCCGTCCATACTTTCTTGTCAGCCGTCACGGGCAGACCTGAACAGGCAATGTTGAGCTTCGGCAAGTCCATGTAGCCCAGAGGCCCGGGCGCGAATGTCCCCTGGTCGAAGCCGGTACAGCCGGAGCCTGCAAACCCGAAAACTGTTTTGGAGTCATATGGCATGCGGTATGTCCAGGCTGCAAAGGCCAATGCGAAGGCCGCCAGCTTCACGCAGCGTTCATCCAGTTCCAGTCCATGCAGGTTTTCCGCCAGGACGGCATGGATTGCATCCCTTGCGGACAATTTCTCGAGCTCCATCCGCATGGGCACCAGCATGTGCAGCGCGGCCACCAGAAAGTGCCCGGAACCGCAACAAGGATCCAGCAGCCTGAACCGGGACAACTCCTTGGGCCAGGCCTCGAACATTCCCGCCGCCGGTTTCCATGCGCCGTTTTCCGACCGGACGAAACGCAGCCAGGTCAAGGGAACACCGGGAATGGCTGCCTTTTGTCGCAATTCGTCTTCGCTTGCTGCGTTGTTGAGATCGTCACCCGTGAGTCGTTGCGCTGCCCACCAGGCACCCAGAGTATTGTCCAGAAGAAAGCCGACCATGTACGGCTCAGTGAAAAGCTGCGTGACGGCGGGCAACTCTCGAGCGCCTATCTTGGCTTCCGACCTGTTGATGCGATCCTTGTTGTCTGCCTGCCAGTATTGATAGACCCAGCCAAGGCTGTCCGATGCATGGAACACTTCCTGTGGCAGACTGGCCACAAGCTGTTCCAGCTGCTGCTGATGTTCGGGAGGCAGCTTCAGTTCGAACACAGGTGAATCGGGACGAAAAATCTGCGGCAACATGCTGGAGGCAAATCTGGCTGCCAACTCCCAGCCATTGGCCGCACCCTCCTCGGCTGCCAGATCGTTGCACTCTTCCAGGGTAATTGGCAGGTGAGCATCCGGGTCCGGATACAAAAGCAGGTTGTTTTCGGCAAGGAAGCGGGCAAACAGCATGCGATGCCAGTGCTCGTAGGCCACTTCCTCGATCAGTCGATCCCATTTTTGCGTGTTGCCGTCGCCTCTGTCTCCAAGTTGTCGACCGTGAGCAAGCAGTTTGCCATGCAGTTTCCGATCGGAGTCGCTCAGATATTCGGGTGCATCTTCGCCTACACCAAGCTGACCCAGTGCGTTTTGGGCAGCGGTCTCGGCGATATGACGGGCCTTTTTTATCCCGTGTTCAAGTTGCGAACGAAGCGACCTGTCAAGAGTGATCATGCGGCACTACCCTCTGTCGTATGCTGAAAGATGCTGATCAAGAGACCATATGTAGACGCGCCGGAGCGAATGCTGCGTGCGCATGCGCTCCCAGTCCTGGACGATGGACAAGTCCCCAAGTCCTTGTCCGCGCATGGCGAAGTCGGGAAACATGGCAAGCCAGTGCCGTATGGAGTCCTGCTTCGGAAAAACCATGGGCGTAAAGGGGGACCTTCCTTCCAGAGCGAGCTTGACCTGTTCCACAAAACGATTGGCGACCTTTCTGCGCTGTGTACCATCTCCGTTGTGGGCAATGTGATTGCCGGTTTCCAGAATGGTTGCCATGGGCAGAAAGAGGGATTCTCCGTCTTCGAGTTTCTGCTCCAGTTGGCCGCGAATCGCCTTTTGTCGCGCGCTTCTGCCGAAAACGGCCAATACTTCCACAAAAACCGATGTATCGATCAGACAGATGCTCACGAGTCCGTCTCCTCGTCCAGCTGTCTCAACCAGGAGAGCGCCATCTGTTTACGTTCTTCTTCCGACGTCGTGTCTTTCAGGAACTGTTCCAGTCCGTTGTCGATCATGTGCTGTCCCAGAGTGCCGCGCGCCATCAATTCGGGGAAACGCTTCATGTCGGCCAGGCGAACAATGCGACTGTCTCCGCCCTTGGGATTCCTGTAGCAGCACAGCACGTCACCCAATGCCGTATCCGGGACCGCATCCAGCAGGACCGGATTGTGGGAAGTGGCGAGCACGCGCAGATTGCGACGGATGGCAATGTCTCTCATCCATTCTGCCAGAAAGGCGATGCGGCTTGGGTGGACGCCATTGTCCAATTCTTCAATGACGACCAGAGATCCCTGGGGGGCGTCAAGCAGAGCTGCCCCCACGGCAAGTACGCGCAGTGTTCCGTCGGACAGCAGTGGAGCATCCATTTTTTGCTCCTTGTTGCCGAAAGATTCGTGAAGGCGAACCATGACATCATTGCGTTCCGTTCTGATAAAGGAAATATCCGTGAACTCCCGCTCGGGCAAGGAACACACAAATTCCAGCAAGCACCGTTTCACTTGCTCCTGCTTGCAGAGCTTTGCAAGAACACTGGAAACATTTGAGGCATCTTCCTTCAGTTCGTCATCTCCTGCGAAGGAATAGCTCCGCATGGCTGCAGGATTTGGAGTGAGGAAAACAACAGCCTGCAATTGCTCGCGAAATTTTTTTACTACACCAGGAATCTCCTTTTGTGAGCGTATGTCATTGTGTAAAAATCGTCCAGGCGTTTCCAGTTGATAAAATACTGCTTGCAGATTTGTGCATGTAATATGAGGCTTTTTGCGGCCATGTTTAAAGTCATTGTACATGACATTGATTGTGTTGTCCTTCTTTGATTGCAATCCTCCAACATGGTACAAAGGCTGGACTTCGGAAGCACTGCGTATGGATTCGCCAGACAGAACAAGTCGCTTGTCCGACAGGGTAATTTCAACCCTGAGCTCATTCCAGACGAGTCCAGGCTCGTCCAGACGGCAGCCGACAGTCAGGCATCGGGTCGCATCCTGGAAAAGATCGGCAACATGTCCACGCATGGGGGCATCCCCGTTCTGAATGACACGTTCTACGTCATCCATGCGCATGCCCCTGGCCAGCCAGTTCAAAAGTCGCAGGGCCTCCAGCGCATTGCTCTTGCCAGAAGCGTTGGGGCCCATGAGAAGCGTCATGGACGACAACGGAACGTTCGCCGCAACGTAACTTTTGAAATTTTCAACTGTAAACGACGAAAGCATGACGCCTTCTCCCTAGCGAATCATGACCGGGCCGTCATTCAGGGCAGTCTTGAGCAACTTTCCAACGCTGTCGAGCCAGGTGTCGATCTCTTCAGGCGTTTTCAACATGTTGCGTGGTATATCGACGAACTGGGTCTTGGGCTCACACAGTGCGGCTGCTTCGTGGACAACCTTGTCGAAGCGGGCGGGCATGGCCGCCACACGATCTGCGAACGCCGGCAGGTTGCAACAACGAAGTGTCTCCAGCACGTCGTCGACAGTCGCCACCTTCACCCTGGGTCGAGCGGCATCGTGCAGAGCCTGTTCGGCCAGGAGCTGGTGGCGTTGCTCGGGATTCAGTTGTTGCCAGTTTGTGTCTTTCGATAGACGCTCCATGCCATCCTTGTGGCATGCGGAGTATTCGCTGTCGATTCGGTTCAGTTCGTCGCGCAGCTGCTGCGTCAGCTTGTTGAGCATGGGAGCAACAGGGTCAGGCTCCATAAGGAGCAGACGTTGCTGCTCAATGGCTTCGCGCATGGACTGGAATGTTGTTGCATCTGGGAGGCTCGCAGCGTGCTCCATCAGTTTCGTCAGCTTCACCCAATTATGCCAGCGACCACTAATTCTCTGGCCCTGTTCGTTCCAGTCATCAATCCTGGCTGAAAGCTCATCCCGGCGGCTCCAAAGGGCAAGCAGCTGTTCGTTGCCAGACACAAGACGGATATCCTCGAGAATGGATGTATCCGGGTGGACCGGTTTCGGCGCCTCGCCCCCGGCGTTGTCGGCGAGTGCCTTCAATCTGTCCAGGAACTTGGGCACGCAAAGGGATTCCTTTCCCGGACTGACTTCGAAACATGCCTTTTGCAACAATTTGCGGATCTGGATGCGTTGGCTTGTCGTGACCGTGGCGGATTCCACCTTGAACCATGCCTTGCCAATGGCCTTGCGCGCAAGTTCCGTAGGGGCGATTACCTGTCTGCGCTCGTCCTGCGCCGAAACCAGTCCGGCAACCAGCAACACCTGCAAGCCACCATCCACAGCGTCGCCCGACCATCCATAAGGAGCAGATTCGAAATGCGCCCGTATGTCCGCCCCCTTTTTTCCGCCGGCAATGAAGCTTAAGATCTCCTTGCACACCGGATTCTTAGCAGCCTCGCCATCGTCGCCGACAGCCTTGAGCGCGTCGGGGGCCCCTTTCTGGGCTCTCTCGTAGACCTTGGCCCAGCCCGCATGGTCGGCTGTGCTGAATTGGGGATAGAGCCTCTGTAACGCCTTGTCGGCAGCATCAAGCAGCATGTCCCTCAGGTAGTTGCCGGGAACTGCATTGCCGCCCCCCTGAAAAACACGGGCATCGGAGAAGATGCTGTCCAGCAGTTCGCAAATCCTGGTGTCGGCATTGCTTTTGGTGGTCTCCATGGCAGCGCGTGCCTCGTTGCCCTCCGGGGTGTTCGGGATACCGCGCATGTCCAGAGTTGAGCAGGCCGCCTTGTATTCGATGAGACTGTAGCGGATGGCGTCGGCCGATTGCCTGGGGAGGAACACGAAGATCGTTGGCGATTGATTGCCTGCCTGCCGTGCGTCGATCCGCACGGAGTCTTCGGAGACGGTCCAGCCGTTGCGAACCCACACGCAGACACGCTGATCTGCGTCCTGGGGGAATTCGGTGTCGAAAACTACCGGGATGTCCCGAGTGACCTTCGAATTGCCCTGAAAACGAGAGAGTTTGCCCACGTTGTTTTTAAAATGTGACTGGATGCGATTTTCGCGTTCGACTTCGATATGGTGAACATCGTTGGACAGAGACGCTTTCTGACTCGAAAATTCGTCGTACCAGGCCGTGCTTTCCTCAGTCTGGATACGATATTCGTCGTCCACCTTCATGAGCAGCGGACAGCGATCAAGAAGATCGGGAAGCTTACTCCGCAAATTGCCGCTACCCTGGAGCAGATTCTCGAGCAAAAGATCTGCCAGGGTATCCACAGTGGGGTGAATGCCGATTTCTCTGTTCTGGTCTTTGATTTTGTTTACCAGAAATACCAGGCCGCAGGCACGGGCCATGAGTCGCTCATCTTCCGAGCCGTTGTACCATGTCATGGTCGCTTCGTGGAGCTTGCGCGGCAGTATGCTTGTCTGGAGTAACTTGTCTGCGGAATCGAAATAGAGATGATCGGCAGGGACGACATGACCAAGAGGTTCATTCAGATTGGTCTGGATGACCTTGTGTACCATGCTGAGCTGATTGCGAAGCTGGCTGTCCGTTCCTGTCCGGTCAAGGATCCGCAGGGCGTTTTCCCAAAAACGGCGGCGCACTGGCAGAATGGGATAATCCTGGGAGAAGCAGGGAATGTCGTCCTGCCTGTGACCAATGGTCGTACCTGCCAGATGCCGCGATATTTCACCCAGATTGCTTTGCATCATCTGTTCGATGTGCGATATTGCCTCGGGCTTCTTGGCAAGAAGCACCTTGCGGATAACGGAATTCACATCTGTGTCCGAAAGTTCCACACGAACGTTAAAGCGTCCCTCGAGTTTTTTTAAATTGCTGGTGCTGGTGACCGCCGTCTGACCCGTACCGACAAAGAGCAGCCTGCCACCTATGTATTTACAGCAGGCCTCCACGACCTCCTGGACTTCTACGGAGCGTTGACTGTTTACTCCTATGTATTGCTGCACTTCGTCCAGCAC
>CAZJPT010000103.1:0-6893 GCA_964547835.1 uncultured Desulfovibrio sp. | reverse complement strand
AATGGCTGTGATGGCCACTGTGTCACGCAGGGGGGCGCGCAGACTGTCCTCAAGAAGACGTCCGCCCATGGGCGTGACCGTGGCGTCCATGACGTAACGCAGGGTGCCGCGGCCCAGTCCGCCATTAAGGCGTGTAAAAATCTCCAGATTGCGTTCCGTGACATCGTCTACCACCATGTGGTGCCCTGTGTCCTCTGGTCTGAACGGCAAAAGGTGATCCGGATCACGCATCTGTGTCTGGGCGAGGTAGGCCAGCAGAGCGCCGGCTGCTCTGGGCAGCGCTGTCGTGTTCTGCATGCCGAGGGCAGCCAGATCTGCCACGCCCTGGGCCCTGAACAGGCGATCAAGGCACTGGGTTTTGTCAAAGGCCGTTTTGCCGCGACGTACGAGGCGCACGCTCGTTGTGTCCACTTCCGCCGGCACATCCATTCTCTCGGGCAGGATGAGTTCGCGTGGGGCGTATTTGGCCACGTACTGCCAGATAGTCACGGCACTGCCTTCAAGGCCGCTCCACTGTCCGGTGGAAATGTCAGCCCACACAAATCCCCAGACAGCCGTTTCAGCGAAAACAGCACCGAGGAAATTGTGTGAACCGGCTGTGAGATTGTCGTCTTCGATGATGGTGCCAGGTGTGATAACGCGTGTCACAGCGCGTTTCACAAGTCCACGGGCCTGCTTCGGATCCTCTACCTGATCGCAGACAGCAAGAGTGTATCCTTTGTCCACAAGCTGCCGTGTGTATGCCTCGAGAGCATGCCAGGGAACGCCGCACATGGGAATGGGGTTGGCCTGGCTGCGGTTGCGGCTGGTGAGGGCGAGTTGCAGTTCGCGTGCACAGATGACTGCGTCTTCAAAAAAAACCTCGTAGAAGTCTCCCATGCGGTAGAGAAGCAGCGAGTCCGGATATTGTTTTTTGACGGCCAGATAATGCTCAAACATGGGAGTGATGTGGTAGGCGTCCCTGTAGGCATCGCCTGACGGTTTCTGACTTTGTGGGGCGTCTGACATGCAGGTCCTCCCGGCAATGGCCCGGAAAAATCATGAGGCGGCGGGACTACCCGTCGCCTCACACGGTTCTTGCATCTGGCAACTCCCCATGCCTGATGATGGGGCTTGCTTCACTCACCACAGCCTCGTTGGCTTTCGCCTCCGAAGGTCTTATACAATGTCCACGAGCGCAGATCCGGGCATATCCTGCCCTGTTTTGATTTTACAGCATACAGATATCTGATGCAGGAAGAGCACGTCCCGCTTGCGCGGGAGCAGCTTAATCCCCATCGCTGAAGCGCGGGGCTTTACGCAGCATCTGGTAAATCGTTTCGCTCCCTAGGCTGCCTTGTTTTCAGCAGGCTTTTCCTCGGTGGTTGCGGTCGCCTGGCTTGCCTCGGCAGTTTCAGCTGGGGTGTCTTTGAAAAATTCGTTGATTTCGTTTTTGTTGCTCTCTTCAGTGGACTTTTCGTCACTCTTGCGCTTGAAACCGGAGAGCAGCTTCAACCTGGACTCCTTGGGATTGGCGGCCAGCTTTTCCATCTGCGCCAGCAGCTTGCGCTCTTCGTTCTGGATGGCCTGTACGCGGAAGTTGGCGCGCATGATGGCCGCACTCATCCGCATTCTGTCCCACAGCAGGAGCATCAGACAGAGAATGGCGCCCAGCAGGAATGCACCCAGGAGCACAAAGTAGAATGGCAGCTGAATAGATGTCATGGCGGGCATGAAGAGCAGGTCCAGCTGGAACGAAATTTTCTGTGACAGCGAAGCCTGATTCTGAAAAAGAAAAATCATGGCTACGAAAAAGATGCACAGAAGCACAAGAGCCTTAATATACCGCATGGGTTCTCCCTCCCTCAGCAGGTGGTCGGCGCAAAAGCAAAATAGGGTTTAAGCTTCGCGTATGTATTAGTGAGACTGTCCGGCATGGTGCGCACATCGTCCATGACCGCCATAAAGGAACTGTCCCCGTTCCAGCGCGGCACGAGATGGAAATGCAGATGTTCGCGAATGCCGGCCCCGGCTGCCTGACCGAGATTTAGGCCGATATTGATGCCTTCACAGCGATACAAATCCTTGAGAACCGTGGTGCAGAACTGCAGGTAATCCATGATTTCGTGAGCCGTGTCCGTGTCCAGGGCAGACAGAGACATGACATGTCTGTACGGGCAGACCATAATGTGCCCCGTATTGTAGGGGAACTTGTTCATGATCACGAAGCAGTGCTTTCCGCGGTGCAGAACGAGGCGCTCAGTGTCCTCTGCACAGCTTTCGGGAAGGCAGAAGACGCACGTATCTGGCTTTGGTCCGAGAATGTAGTCTATACGCCACGGGCACCATAAATGTTTCATGAGAAAACCGGCGAGTCCCCACGTTTGCAGGACGGAATGCCGCCTCCAGGTAATGTCAGATGGTGCGAAGGCGGGGAGTCCGGAGTCGCATGCCGGTCCGCATGGGAGCTGGATGTTCGCTGCGTTGCGGGTCCGGCTGCAGCCGCAAATATATCCCTTCCTTCGGTCATATGTCCCGGCGTCGTCGCCTTGCGTCTGAGCCGGAAATACATCACTTGCTGACAATACCCCGATTGTCTGGTAACGGCAAGTAGCATGATTGTCTTCCGAATGATGTTCAGGGTCTCTTTCTGTTCATATGCTGTTATTCATGAAGGCATGTTCTGCTGTTTGCTCCCGTGAACTCCCGTTGTCCGGGCAGTATGCTCTGTCCCTTCCGGACTGGTCGTGGCAGAAGGGCCGGTTCTGGGCCCATCGCCTTCCTTCCCGCCCCGTTCCTTGCCATCATATGCAATGGTGTGCGGCTGGTGCGTCTCGTCCTTCTCCAGCGTGCCGTTCAGGGCCTGAATGACCAGTTCCCTGGCCAGCGCGTACTGCTTTTGTGCCGTGTCCGCCACGTGATCGAGCTTGGCTGTCAGCAGACGACGCAGGATGACACCACAGTCCGGACCTGCCGGAAGCCCCATGCGCTTCAGATCATCGCCGTTGAGATCTGGTGTCATGGTGCGCCAGGTTGTGATGTAGCGGGAGAGGGCGCGGCGTACTTCAGGCTTTGTCTCCTCTGCCAGGAGCCAGAGCAGGCATTCCATGGGCAGCAGGCGCACCAGGGAGCAGACGGCGCTTGGTGTGGGCTCACCGGCGTTGTACATGCGCCTGAGCTGGGGGCGTACATAGCGGGCCTGTTCGCGGCCCTGCATGACCGTCTTCTTGTGCGTTGCCGGCAGACCGAGGCGCATGAAGCAGCTCAAGGTGTCGCTGTAGGAGAGGGAGGTTGTCAGGCCCAGGAAGTACACGAACCAGCTTCTGGTCTCAACATCAAGATAGAGCAGACGGTACCAGGCCATTACTCTGGCCATTCTGGTCACGGACTTCTGTCGGGCTGTGGTGAGCGTCAGCAGCGGGTGCAGATTCTGCAGCACGCCAAGTTCCTGCAGACGCAGCAGGATCAACAGGGCGTGCTCCTCATTGCAGATGGCCTCGAATTCGTGGAAAATACGCCCTGGTGAGAGTTTGTCCAGCAGGTTTCTGGCAAGGGCGTTGCGTACCAGTTTTTCTGTGTCGGGCCCAAGGCGGAAACGGTAGCGCTGTTCAAAACGTACGCCGCGCAGCACGCGGCTGGGATCTTCAACAAAGCTTAACGTATGCAGCACGCGGATACATTTATCCTTAATATCACGCTGGCCGCCGAAAAAGTCCACGATCTGTCCCATGGGCTCGCAGTCAAGGCGCAGAGCCAGGGCGTTGATGGTGAAGTCGCGCCGGTAGAGATCCATCTTGATGCTGGAATGCTCGACCGTAGGCAGGGCTGCCGGTGACTCATAGTACTCGAGCCGTGTACTTGCCACATCGACGCGACGCTTGTGCCCTTTTTCGTCCTCGTAGAGAACACAGGCAGTGAGAAAAGCCCGGTGCACGCGTGTTCGTCCCCGCAGGCGTTTGGCCAGAGCCTCGGCAAAGGCAATGCCATCGCCTTCAACCACAAGATCGATATCCGTATTATGCGCCTTCAGCAAAAGATCGCGCACAAACCCGCCCACGACATAGACAGGTGTCTTTATTTCGCGACCGAGATCAGCCACCAGGCAGAGCAGCTGATAGACCGCGGGTGACAGTTGTTCCTTGAGCGATTTAGTAAGATTGCGCTTTTTGACTGCACGGCCGCTTTCGTCCTCCCCCTCGTCGTTCTGCATACCCGGTTCGGCAGCAAAAATACCGATGAGGTCAGTGCGCGTGACCACGCCCACCACGTCATTGTCACGGACAATGGGCACCATGCGCTGACGCTGGCCTACAATGACATTGGTAAGATCCCTGAGGGATGCATCCGGGGGCAGGCACACTACGGGTTTGAGCATGTAATCATCAATTTTCTCGTCGCCCAGGCCGTGCAGCACGGCACGCTGGGTGACGCGGCCGTCCATGATACCCACGCAGTGTCTGGTGCCCCTGGCGAAGACGGGCACGGATTTGAGGCCGAAGTGCACCATAAGTTCCTCGGCTTCGCCCATGGTGTGCTCATTCTCTATACCTATGGCTGGCGAGGACATGTAGTCGCTGGCTGTTTTTTCGCCTGAGCGCTGCATATAAAGAGCGTTGATGAGGGCGTCGCGCACCTGACTCAGGGTTTTGTCACGGATGCTGGCCGAGGCTGCGTAGGCATGGCCGCCTCCTCCCACGGCTGAGCACACGGTACCTACATTGATGGAGCTGTTTGCATTGAAGCGCGATCGGGCCACTACCTGTATGCGGTCATCCATACGCCCGAGGGCAAAAAGAACCGGAAACTTCTCCATCTCCATGAGCTTGTGGGCAAGATAGGCGAAGTCGCCGAGATAGTGTTCAAGAGTAGTCTCTGCCAGCACCACCTGTTCACCATTAATATTGTAGGTGCGGCATGACTCAAGCAGGCTGTTCAGTGCCTGTACGTGCGTGCGCGTCATCTCGAAGCTCAGCTGATCGGTGATGGCGTTGACGTCCATACCCTGCCTCAGGAGCCAGGATGCGGCCTCGAAGTCTTCGCACGTGACAGAGGAATAGGAGAAGGCGCCAGTGTCGGAATAAATGCCCATGCCCAGAATGGTGGCAGCTTGAGGCAGCAGAGTGTAGCCGCGCTCCTTGAGCTGGAACACGAGCGCAGTGGTTACGGCGCCGGTATTGGAAAAGTGTGTTGTGTGCGGATGTATGTCGTCGGCTGTGTCCGGGTGATGATCCCAGGCTTCCACGCGTATGCCAGGGTTGTCAAGCAGGGGCCAGACGTGAGGCAGTCTGGAGCGCTGGCGCGTGTCCACCACCACAAGCAGGGTGTAGCGGGTGCGGTCGAGCGAAGAGGGCTCGACAAAGGTGCAGCTCGACGCTAGTTCACCGATTTCGTCGAGCACGCTTTCGTACAGCTTATGGAGGTTTTTTTCCTGCGTGCCCGGAAAGAGCAGATCGCAGGGAGCATAGAGTGTAGCCGCGGCCAGCATGGCTGCGAAGGAATCGAAATCAGCGTTGGAGTGGCAGGTAACCAGGGTGGTGTTACCATCACGGACTGGGGAATGATGCTGCATTCGGAACATGGCGCACTGTCCCGCTCGGCACGCAGGAAGAAAGGCGCCCCTCCTTGTCAGGACTGGAATAAGCCATGGTCGCGGTCGCCGGTTAGCCGGCATCTGCGCCCTTTGCCGAAAGGCAAGCCTAGTATTTCGTGTCGTAAATTCGTTAAGTAGCTGACGTGGCCGAAAACTCGACTCATGCCTTGTTAAAGTGCTTAACGAATTTCAAGCATAAAGTACTAGCAAAAAGCCGTGCCTCCTGCCATGTTTTGTCACTTCCGGGTGCGGTGCACGCCAGAGCCGCAGCGCGGGTGAAATTGGTGATGCAGGCGTGTGAGACGGTCGGGCTGCACGTGCGTGTAGATTTCCGTGGTGGTAACGTCTTCGTGACCGAGCAGGATCTGCACGGCGCGCAGGTCTGCACCACCTTCGAGCAGGTGTGTGGCAAAGCTGTGCCGCAGCGTATGGGGGGATACGGGTCTGTTGATGCCGCAGCCTCTGGCTGCATCGCGCACCAGAGTGAAGACATACTGACGCGTGAGACCACGGCCATACTTATTGATAAAAACGAGCTGGCAGGCAGGCGCAAGGAGGGGACGGCAATGCTCGATCCAGTGCAGCAGCCGCGCCTGACACTCATCGTGCAGCGGTACCAGACGCTCTTTGCGGCCCTTGCCAAAGACGCGAGCCACACCCTGCTGCAGATCCAGGCCATGCAAGGGAAGGGTGATGAGCTCGCTCACCCGAAGGCCGGCAGCGTAAAGCAGATCCAAGATGCAGGAGTCGCGTATGCCACGCGTGGTTTTTGCGTCTGGAAAGGTGATGAGAGCGCGCGCCTCGGCCACAGACAAAAAGGTGGGCAGACGCATGGGCAGTCTGGGATTGCCTGTGTCGTCACAGGGATTGTCGAAAACATCACCTGCATCCCTGGCCCAGGCGAAAAGAGAGCGCAACCCTGCCAGGCGACGGGACAGCGTGCGTGCCGTCTGGCCGCGGCCATGTCCCCAGGCGAGATAGAGCGTGATAGTCTCCGGAGTGATAACAAGGCGTGCAGTCGCCGGACTCACCGAGTGCGGCGCAGGCAGTTTTTCAGGCCGGTTGCGGCTGCCCAGGGCCAGAGTCTCCATGAAGAGGAGAAAGTCTGACACGTCCTGGTCATAGGCCGTGACAGTAGCCGGTGCCAGTCCACGGATTGCCAGAAGATGGTCAAGCCAAGGCTCAATGCGGCGCAGTACGGTGTCAAGCAAGGGATAATTTTCTGTCATGCGTACAGTGCGCTCGTCTCTCGTCCGTTTTGAAAGGGCGTTGACATCCTCCCCCGCCTGAAGGCGGGGGATTCCTATCGGTAGCGGCTCTAATG
>CAZJPT010000102.1:0-6914 GCA_964547835.1 uncultured Desulfovibrio sp. | reverse complement strand
CTGGGATTCGAGACGAGCTTCGGAGTCTGCTCTCTGGGATTCGAGACGAGCTTCGAACTCTACCCTCTGGGATTCGAGAAGGGCTTCGAACTCTACCCTCTGGGATTCGAGACGTGAGTTATAGAGAGCGGCCACCTCTTCAGGGGACAGCTTCGCAGTCGTCTCTCTACTAGGAAGACAACCGTTCATGTTTTCAATCGTCTCTCTCATGCACTACCTATAACATGATTTCCCGTAGGAGCACCACCCCATACCGGCAGTTTTTTTTACCCTACCCCCCCCCCCGTGAACGGATACCAGCTATGGTTGTGGTGGAGAGGACAACTGCGCCGAAAAAACCCAGAGCCTTGCCAAAGGTGCCGATCACCACGTCAGCACCCTTTTGCCAGAAGCAGCCCCTGCCGTCCGCACCCAGTACGCCAACTGCATGGGCCTCGTCTGCAACAAGAAAAAAATCATATTTCTTCTTAAGTTCCATGAGCCCGTCGACATCCGCACACGCGCCGTCCATGCTGAAGACGGATTCGGTAAACACAATGGGCTGCCTCGGACCTGCAGCCTTGCGCAAACGCCTTTCAAGATGCTCCAGGTCAAGGTGCCGGAAGCCGGCAAGACGGCAGTGCGTGGCTGCCAGGGCCCGCATGGTGCTCGCATGCATGCTCTTGTCAGCAAACACTGTCTGATCCCGGGCAACAAGAGCTGAAACTATGGCCTGGTTTGCCATAAAGCCGCAGGGAAAGAGCGTGGCCTTCTCATGACCGAAAAAGACGGCAATGTCCTCCTCGCAGCGCTGCCGCTCACTTGTCTGGCCTCCAGCCAGCCTGGAAGCCGAGGCTGACGTTCTGCCCCGGGCAAAAGCCTTTGCCACAAGCTTTTTCTGCTCCGCATCCCGGGCCAGACCAAGATAGTCGTTGCTCATAAAGGATACAGGATAGGCGGAATTGCTGTTCCCAAAGGCCCCGTCAAGACAGGTGGCCGAAGAGCGCAGAAGCCCCTGGGTTCGTGCGGCTTCGAGTCGCGCAGTCAGACATTCTTCAAGCCGTTTTGCAAAAGGCATGCAAAAATCTCCCTGTAGTGGGCCGCGCACGTCTCGTCGCAGACCTGAATGCCTGTGAAAAGCGAGACCAGGGCGGCAGTCTCCCCGCACAGCGTCAAGCGTACTTCGTAGCTTGCCCCAAGATGTGTTTTCCCAAGCTGCCTTGCCGTCACCAGACACGCACCGCAGGCCTGCCTGTCCGGGATCTGCGCCCTGGCAACCCCAAGCACAAATGCCTGACGAACAAAACCCTCCTGCCAGCGTCTGTGCAGGCAGGCAGCCTGCGCGGCCGCCTCGAGCATCATGCAGGCGTCTGTCATGAAGACTGTGGAAGCAACAAGCTCCGCTTGCGTCACAATGCTGACCGCGTCAAGAACAACAAAGGGATCCGGAAGGCTGGCCGCGTCCGGAAGTCCCGTGATAACAGCCTCTGCCCCGTCCCGGTCTGCCTCATTCCAACTCACGGCAGTGCTCCATACCTGAGGACCATGCAGGCATTATGGCCACCAAAGCCGAAGTTCTGCACAAGCCCTGCAGACGCAGCAACAGCATGCGGCAGCGTCGTCTCTCCACGCACAAAGGGAAGATCGTCCATGGGATCCTCAAGAAGGCGCACCGGTGGCAAAGTCCCGGAGGACAGCGTCGCAAGGCAGACTGCGCACTCGAGCGCTCCGCAGGCCGATGCGCCGTGCCCGATCCAGGACTTGACAGCACAGATGAGCGGCCATGGACCTTTGTTGCCAAAGACACGAAAAAGACCGGCCACCTCAGCCTCGTCGTTAAGTGGCGTCCCAGTGCCGTGGGCGCTGACCCAGCCTATGTCTCCGGGTGTCATGTCCGCCATGGCCAGGGCTTCGCGTACCGCACCAGCAGCCTGTTCAGCTGAAGGCTCGGGCGCAGTCAGGCTGCATCCGTCTGTGGTGGCGCCGTAGCCCAGCACCTCACCAAGGATGCGTGCGCCGCGTTTTTTTGCATGCTCAAGACTCTCGAGAACAAATGCGGCACCGCCCTCTCCTGGCACAAAACCAGAACGCCTTCTGGCAAAGGGACGCGAAGCTTTCTCCGGATCCCGCTCCCTGCTTAAAACCCTGGCTTTGGCATAGCCAAGGAGGGCTCCGCGTGACAGCCGCGAATCTCCGGCAGCCACCAGAGCACACGCCGAACGGCCGCTGGCCACGCGCCAGAAAGCTTCTCCCATGGCGGCCAGCGAAGAGGCACAGGCCGCGTTGACAGTCAGGCTTTCGCCGTGCAGCCCGAGGAGGAGGCTCAGAGCCGAGAGTCCTGTATTGGGAAGCCAGCGCAGCATCCAGAGTGCGTCGAGCTGAGATTCCCCGCCGCGCAGCAGACCTTTTTCACGATCGAAATCAAAGGTCGGGGAGGCTGTGCCGACAAGAAGCATATCCTCGGGATGGCACACAAAATCAGCATCCGCAACTGCTCTGAGGCCAGCCAGTACGGCAAGCCTCGCTGGGCGGGACAGGTAGCGGCGAAAGCGCCAGGAATCAAGTCGTGCAGCTGCTGCGTCGCTGCCTGTATCAGCAACCGGGCAGACAATACAGGGAGGAAGTTCGTCACTGACGCAAAAGCCTGTTTTGCCGCAGGCAAGACTCTGCCTGACTTCCTGCATATTGTTGCCAAGGCTTGAGACAATTCCCAGCCCGGTCAGCACCACTCTGTGCATGACAAACTCAGCTCCTGACAAAAGCCATGTAGGCCGCCATGTCACCCAGCGTGACCAGCGGCGCAGGAGAGGCATCGGACTCGAGGGCACGGGCCAGCTGGTACACACGGTCCATGCCAAGCCACGGACAGGCCTCGGCTATGACCTCGTCCGCCGGTCTGTCGGAATTTTCCGCCAGTGTCACGCGCAGCGAGCGCAGAAAAAGCGCGTCATCGTCCACTTCCCTGCCCGTCTTCTGAGACAGTCTGATGGCCATCTCCATAAGATCTATAGATTCGCAGCCAAGGTCGGCCACGAGCCGGCACCCGGCCTCAAGCCCGGATGCCGGCCGCTCCATGATTTCAGCAACGACTTCCTGCACCATGGCAAGGCTCGACAGCTCGCGCGCAGCAGCGCTTTCAGAAATATTGTTTTCCTTGTGCACAGCGAAGACGCCTCCTGACAGCTTAAAAAAAAGGTGATTCACGCGCCATGCCACTTCCGTCCGGTCTCTTTACAGACGGATGACAACAGGGCATAGAGTCTGCCGGCTGCGTGCGATGCGGATACTGCAGCACAAGCCCCCCTGCTCTTCAGCGCAGCCTGTTCCGCATTCCACGACAATCCTTTCAGGTTCCCGCCTTTTGCAGAGCACGGGAGGCCAGCCAGGCGCCCTTGAGCGTGGAGGCTCCGCCGTCCAGCGTGAGCACTGTCGCGTTCATGTTCCAAGCAGACTCACAGAGCAGAAAGAGCAGTGTTTCCACGACATCCGCGACGCGCACGAGCGTACCTGACGGCTGCAGCGCTGCGCAGTGTTCTTTGTGCCCGCGCATATGCTCCCTGCCCCGGCCTGCATCTACGAGGCCCAGACGCAGGGACACCGTGCTGATGCCCCTTGGGGCCAGTTCCAGACCAGCTGTGGCAAAAAGACTTTCCCCAGCTGCCTTGGCTGCAGCGTAGAGACCCTGGCCTGGCGCAGGTGTAGCCGCTGCTATGGAGGAAACAAAAAGGCACCTTCCCCGTCGCTCGCCCAGCATAAGACGCGTAACGGCCCGCAAAGCCCGTGCGCGCTCTGCCACGTCCTGTGCCGCCCATAGATCCATGTCGTGCGGAGAGGCCGCACTCAAAAGCCCCTGCACACGCGTCTGGGCAAAATCCACATACGCCAGAGGCGGCCTGCCATACACCTCCCTGGCCATGGCAGCCATTTCCTCTGGTGTTTTGGGGAAAATCAATGGGCAGGGGACATCTTTTTCGGGAAGACTCCTGCGTCCTGCCCCAAGGACAGGCACGCCCTTTGCCGCAAGGGCGCGGCACAGGGCCAGTCCCAGTTCACAGCAGGCTCCGCGCACAAGCACCGGGGAAAAATACGTCATGGATTCCATACCACCCTGCCTTCACAGGCCAACCTGTTCCCGGCCCAGAGCTCAAGGTCCGCTCTGCCCCTGAAAAATTTTGCCACACACAGACACAGCCCGGGGCGCACAAAGCGCCGGAAGCGAAAATGCTCGAGGGTCACGCTCCTGGGCAGACCAGTCTCGCGCTCCACCAGTCCAATGAAGACGCGCACCATCATCGAGGCAGGCACGCAGGGCGAGCCTGGAAAGTGGCTGACAAAGAGGGGATGATCCTCTTCGAAGTGCACCAGAGCACGCACTGTCTGCAATGGCGGTTCTTCCATCTTCCAATACCAGATGATTTTCTGTGCGCCCGCAAAACTGCGCAAGCCACGCCCCTTGTCGTCATGCACTCAGGCCATCAGCCTGCTCAGCTCAAAAAATCCGGCTGCATGCAGACAGGTCCAAAGCACAGGGGGTCAAAACACATCGACAAAGACAGGCGGAGCAGGACATGTTCAGCCAGGGAACTGACGGGCAGGCGCGCAGGCGCACACAGACACACCGGCGCCCGTGTCTGCCAAAGCGGCACAGGCGCCTGCACAGGACCTTCAGAAGACGAGCAGGTTCATTCCCCTGCCATGCGTGCAGGACTCCGCTTTCGGACAAAAGACTGTCCTGTGCTCTAGCGGATAAAGTTGGTGCGAATCCAAGGCTCAGGCACAGGGTAGGTGATGCCCTTCTCGCGACCGGCTTCAATGCACTTTAAAAGCCAGGCCATGTTGGAGGCCAGGGTGCGCATGGTCTGCAGTCCCTCAAGGTCCTGACGTACTTCGTCCGGGGTATTGCCGTGCACAGAGTTCCAGTACTGGGACGACACCACCGGCATGCCGCAAATGGTAAAGAACTTGTTGAGGCGATCAAAGGAAGCACTGGCGCCGCCGCGGCGACAGGAGACCACACAGGCAGCAGGTTTGCCGGAATAGGCAGCGCTCTTGCAGTAGAAGAGGCGATCCATAAAGGCACACAGGCGGGCCGAGGGGCCGGCGTAGTAGACAGGTGCGCCCACAATAAGGCCATCAGCCTGCTTCAGCAGCTCTATGGCCTCGTTGACGGCATCGTCCTTGAAAATACAGGACCCGGTGTGCACGCACTTGCCACAGGCAATGCAGTCCTGGACAGGTTGGGTGCCTGTCTGCAGGAGCTGACTTTCTACGCCAAGTTCCCCGAGACGGGTGGCTACTTCCTTAAGAGCTGTACAGGTACAACCCTGTGGGTGCGGACTGCCATTAATAAGAAGTACTTTCATATGTTTTCCGGTTCCAGGACAGTATCTCCTGCTGGAAACCGCCTCCTGAGCGGGGTCTGCCCCGCATTGCATCTGCCTCGACAAACCCCGGGGCCAGGTTGCCGGACACAAGTGTCCGAATCACGAAAAAGCAGCTCAGGCCGGCGTCAGCGCTCGTCATTGAGGCTGGACACGACTTTGCGGCTGCGTTCAATGGGCTCACCAAGGCGCATGCGGGACAAAGCCTCGCGCACTTCCTCCACAGACGCCTTCTGACCTCTGATCAGCAGCAGCACGACATGCAGTCTGCCGCTCTTCTCCATGCGCGTGCGAAATCCCTCAGCCTCGAGACGAACCCGCATCTCCTCAGCCTTGGTGGCCGAGTGAAAGGCCGCAATCTGAAAAACAAAGTCATAAACGGCATCCTCCCGCTCTGGCGGCTCGGAGGGATTGATCGAACCAGCAGTCTGGCTTGTACCAGGCGCCGTGGAAGACTTGTTTTCCTCAGCAGTTCGTCCATCGCGCTGAGGCACAAGCGGCTTGAAGAGATGGAGCTGACCGGGCTCGAGAATTTTTTCTCCCGGGGCCGCACGCAGCACGCGCGCAAATGTCAGCTCCTGTGGCTTGAGGATACCGTCCTGGCTGTTTTGAGCCTCCACATCCTCCTTAACCGGTGCACTGCTGTCCCGCTTCTCGAGCATGGTCATGGGATTGCTGGCAGACAGCTCTCTGTCCAGCTGATGGCGGCCCACAAGCATGCCGGCAACGTAAGCAAGCGGCATGAGGACAAGCATAAGCCCAAGAACGTAGAAAAATCGCTGCCCCGTGAGCGCAACGCCACGACGCGGTGACTGGTCCTGCACACACGCACAGGCCCGGGTTTCCTCGCCGGCAGCAGGCTCGGGCCGGGGCACGGCGCTGTCCGCAGCAGCGTTCTGGAGCTCTGCGTCAGATCTGGATGTGGCTCGTCTGTTCAAACAATTTCTCCGCAGCGGGGCAAATGGTCTGCATTCTCCGGGAAACGCGGCCTGTCCCGCGCACAGGATAAGCATCCGTTCAGGGGGTAGCTGGAACCAGCCCCAATCGGGCACTTGTTCTGCTGCGTTTCGTCTGAATTTTTATAGCATGAGAGGTCCCGGGCCTACAGGAATTTCCTGCCCAGTTGTTCTCCTTCAGCATCTGCGTGAGGCGTGCTTCAAACTGCTGCTTCTGAGATTCAAGACGAGCTTCGTTCTCTACTCTCCCGGATTTGAGAAGTGATTTGCAGAGAGCCGTCACCTCTTCAGTGGACAGCTTTGCAGTCGTCTCTTTTGGGCAGACAGCAGTTCATGCTTTCTCAAGCCCCCCCGTGAACGGATACCAGGATAATTTGTTGTCTGCTGAAAAAGTCAAGACCTCCGCGAGACTGCCATGAAATAACGCAAGTTTCCATATTGCCATTTTTTCAAGGACGTCTATGCTTTCAGCGTGAAACATACCCCATATCGCAATTCCTCATCCGGGCCTGAGCCCATTGCCCTTTGCGAGGTCAGCATGCCACTCATACACCGGTTTCTGTGTCTTCCCCTCTGCCTGCTGCTCTTTCTGGCAGCG
>CAZJPT010000101.1:0-7023 GCA_964547835.1 uncultured Desulfovibrio sp. | reverse complement strand
CAACGTGGCAAGCTCCAAGGCCGGCGTGAATATGGATGCTGTGGCACTCATGGGACGTCAGATAAGGGGCACAGCCGAGGCTACAGCAGACAAGGGCGGCTTTGGTTGCACCAAACTGGTGGTTTTTGCCAACATTCCCCAGGACGTGCCCTTCATGGCCGGTGCCTATCTCGGCATCGGTGAGCCAGACGTGGTTATCAACGTGGGCGTCTCCGGTCCTGGCGTGGTCAAAAAGGCCATAGACAGAGCTCTGGAAAGGTCCCGGAGCACCGGCAAGCCGCTGGATCTGCTGGGTGTGGCCGATGTCATCAAAAAGACAGCCTACAAAGTTACCAAGGTTGGCGAAATGATCGGCAACGAAGTAGCCCACAGGCTGGGCATCCCCTTCGGCGTAGCCGACCTGTCCCTGGCTCCTACACCGGCTGTGGGTGACTCAGTGGGTGAAATCTTCCAGTCCTGCGGGCTTGAGGCCATGGGGGCTCCCGGCTCTACGGCCGTGCTGGCCATGCTCAATGATGCAGTCAAAAAGGGCGGATCGTTCGCGTCCTCTTCGGTTGGCGGGCTTTCCGGTGCCTTCATTCCCGTGTCTGAGGACAGCAGCATCGAGGCAGCGGCTACGTCCGGCTTCCTTTGCATGGAGAAGCTCGAGGCCATGACCAGCGTCTGCTCCGTGGGCCTGGATATGATTGCCATTCCCGGTGACACGCCGGCCACGACCATCTCCGGCATCATCGCCGACGAGATGGCCATCGGCATGATCAACCACAAGACTACGGCCGTGCGCATTATTCCCGTGCCCGGCAAGGGAGTAGGGGAAAAAGTCTTTTTCGGCGGACTGCTGGGCGAGGCTACCATCATCCCCGTTCCAAAGGGTGACTGTTCGGCCTTTATTGCCCTGGGCGGCCGCATTCCGGCACCCATCCACAGTCTCAAGAATTAATCGGAAGGCGCATCTGCCGGAGGCAGCTCGCGGGAGGGCAGCAGGCCCTCGGCGAACAGGGCCACGCCCTCCTTCAGGCGTTCTATGTTGTCTTCCTCGCGAATAAGCCGGCCGATGTACTGCATCTGTCGGCGTTTCGCTTCATGAGACGTGATGGTTTCAAGATCACGGCAGGCCTGGATGAATTCTGGCGCGACGCCCAGGAATTCCAGCTCTCTGACGGGCAGGCGCGCAAGCTGCTGCCCGAGCACCTGCAGTGCGGCAGATTCACGTTTTTTCTGGGAGCGGCTGGGGCGCTCCTGGGTGGCCTGCGTGCTTGACGCGTCATACTGGTACTGCTTTCTGCGCGGCATGGCTTTCCTCACGTAGGCCCGTGCCGGGCCCTGGGATTTGCGTTGCGCAGAGGCTAGCAGGCTTGTCCTCGCTCTTCAAGCACGGATGTTCATGTTGTTTTTCACGCTGCCGGGAGCTGTCGGCAGCCATGGAGGAGTGCGTCAATGAGTACGCGCAGTAGTGACGAGACCTCGGGCCTTCACGTCCTTGGCAATAAGGGAGGGTCTCCAGTTCCCGCACAGGGACCTTCAGTCAGCATTCTGGAGTCCTTTCCCAACTGCTGCCCGGACAGGGATTACATCATCAGTATCGCCTTTCCCGAGTTTACTTCGCTCTGCCCTGTGACTGGTCAGCCTGATTTCGGGACCATAGTTCTGGAATACATTCCCTGCGAGAGCTGCGTAGAATCAAAGAGCTTCAAGCTGTATATGTTTGCCTACAGGGAGCATCACTCCTTCATGGAAACCATCGCCAATCAAATTCTGGACGATGTGACCAGTCTGCTCAATCCGGCATGGGCCAGAGTGCGCGGACTTTTCGCACCACGTGGCGGCACGCGACTGCACGTCTTTGCAGAATGTTACCGGGCGGATCTCTCCGCCCGGCGCAGACGGGATATCCGCCTTCTGGTACGGGAGTGGAAGAGCGAGGCCGATCCGCACAGAGTCTGAGCCAGGCCGGCACGAACTTATGACAAGGGTGCGTAAGCGTTCCATGCGTGATGCTCCTGGACGTGCCGGAACTGGCATGCCGACATCGTTTTTTCAGATGCGGCGCTTGCGGACGTAGCGCAGGACAAGCTTCTGGAGTATGCTTGAAGCCTGTCTGCGGCAGATATGAAAAGCAAGGGGAGAAACGCCATGGGCTTTTTTTCATCCATAAAGAAGTTTTTCGGGAGTGAAGTGCCCGCAACGCCGGTTGAAGACGAAAAGAAGGTCGGGGAAGTCAGGGAGCAGGCACCGGACGATGCTGTGGAGACATCCCCGGACGCTGCAGCAGCCGATGAAATGGCAGCGGCAGTCTCCATTTCCGAAGAAGCTGCTGGCGACCAGGAAATTTTTGAAGAAACGACAGTGGCAGTTGCAGCACCCGCTTCCGAGGAACCTGCTGGCGACCAGGAAATTTCTGAGGAAGCGACAGTGGCAGCTGCAGTCTCCATTTCCGAGGAAACTGCTGGGGATCGGGAAATTTCTGAAGAAACGACAGTGGCAGCTGCGGCATCCGTTTCCGAGGAAACTGCTGGCGACCAGGAAATTTCTGAAGAAGCGACAGTGGCAGCTGCAGCATCCACTTCCGAGGAAGCTGCTGGCGACCAGGAATTTGCCGAAGAGGAGGTCCGTTCTCTGGATGTGAGCGGGGAGCTGGCGTGTAGCGACACAGTGTCTGCCGTATCTGAAGAGCCGGCGCCCCACGAAATGGACACGGAAGACGCTGATCAGCAAACAGACAACAGCGCGCAACCCCTGACGGACGAGGAAGAGGGCGAAGAGAAGGAAGACACCAGCCTGGAATCTGCTGGGGAGGCTGAAGCGCTTTCTGCGCATAAAGAGGCCCGGCGCAGTTCCTTCTGGCAGCGTTGGTTTGGCACTGATTCCGGTGAATCTGATGCGGCTTTGGAGAGGGACGAAGAAAAAAGGGACGAAAAGACGCAGGCTGATGACGAAGTCAGTGTGTCCGATGTCGATGACAGCATGCATGAGCAGGCAGAAGCAGCAGGAGAAGAGTCTGATGGCGAAGTAGAAACGCATGCTGTGGACGAAGAGCCTGCTACGCAGGAAGTATCGTCCGCGACATTGGAAGAAGAGTCCGCAACAGAGCAGGAGACGTCTTCGTCGCTGCAGGAGGCACTGGTTCCGGAGGAGCAGGAGGTTTTTGAGGAAACACAGGACCTGGTACTGGATGCAGAGACGAGCATTGCGTCACGTTCCGAACAGGAGGGGGCAGCGCAGGAGGTGTCGTCAGCTGAGGAGCTGTCCATGCAGTCTCTGTCTGCCGACGGGACGAGCGCTGCCGCGCCTGCTGGCGACACTGACAATGTGACTGTGGAAGAGGAGGAAGAACAGACGCCGGCGGACGAAGAGGAGGATGGTGAAGCTGCAGGGGACGAGGCTGCGACTGGTCATGAGGTCGCGCAGCCAGCTGCGGCGAAGCAGCGCCGATCCATCTGGCAGCGTTTGTTCGGCGGCGCGCAGGCTGACGATGAGCCGAGCCGGGAAGTTGAGGAAGAGATTGCTGAAGAGGAAGACAAGACGCCATCCGCTACGCAGGAGGCTGTCGCAGAGACAATTCCTGCTGAAGCAGAGCGTGGTGCCAAAGAGTTGTCCCCTGCTGCGCAGGAGGCTGTCGCAGAGACAGTTTTTGCTGAAGAAGAGCGTGGCGCTGATGCGGCAGGATCTGCCGCGTACGAGGATGGCGCCATTGAACTAACGCAGCGCCTTGATGAGGCGGCGCCATCTGAAGCAACCGGGGACGAAGACGGGCAGGAGCAGCCCGGGGAAGATGCGTCCAATGTAGAGGAAGAGGAAGCTGAAGCTGGGGAAGCCGCAGCGGACACGTCACTGAAAGATGAAGCTGTGTCTGATGCAGAGACTGGAGAACCTGAGGAAGAGACGCAGCCGCGGGAAGAGAAGAAGCCGGCAAAGGACAGTTTCTGGTCGCGTCTTTTCGGAGGCGCTGCATCAAGGGAGAAGTCTGACGCGGAAAAACAGGTGGAGGTCCAGGAGGAAAGCCCTGACGCAGCGGCTATGGAGGAAGGCAGTGCTGCAGATAGTGCTGCGGCCGAAGACATAAAGGACGCCATGCAGAGAGGGGAGAGGGAAGGCGATGCTGCCGAAGACGCTGACGCATCAGCTGCGTCAGGTGACAGCAGCCCCTTCTATCAGGAAATGACCCGGCGTCTGCGCGAGGCCGATCAACGTCTTTCCGCATGGCTGGACATTGTCCTTGAGGGTGTTGACGAGGCAGGGCCTGAGCTTAACGCACGCGTAAGTTTTCTCCTGCGTTCCCTGTCTGCGCCAGCTGACGAGGTGGCCGCCTTCGTCGACGACTTTGACAGCTGGCTGCGCAAGATGGACTACCGTTTTCTGGACGAATTCCGTTCGGAGCTGCAGTACCGTCTGTCCCTGGCCCTGGAGATGGAAGATGAGGAGGACGAGCGCAACCGTCTGATCCTCAAGCTTACCGACTCCCTGGCCAAAACCAGGGCGCAGTTCACCAGGCACTTCGACAGCCTGCTTTCCAGTCACGGAGAACTGGATGAGGACTTCTGGGAGGAGCTGGAGGAACTGTTCATCATGGCTGACCTGGGCGTGGAGACCTCCATGGAACTGAGCCGCCGCCTGCAGGAGCGCGCCAGAAAGGAAAAGGTCACGACCACGGACGCCCTGCGCGGGATTTTGCGTGAGGAAATAAGGCAGATATTCGTCCGCCCGCGCCATATCGTGGGTGTTAACCCGCCGGAAGTGGTGCTCATGACGGGTGTCAACGGTGCGGGCAAGACCACGACCATTGCCAAGCTGGCTTATCGCGACAAGATGCAGGGCAAGAAGGTCATGATTGCCGCAGCCGACACATTCCGTGCAGCTGCCATCGATCAAATGCGTGTCTGGGCGGAACGCGTAGGGACGCTCTTCCACGCCAGGCAGCCTGGAGCTGACCCGGCTTCTGTGGCCTATGAGGCCATTGACCTGGCCATGCAGGAACACGTGGACGTCCTCTATATTGACACGGCTGGCCGTCTGCAGACCAAGGTCGATCTTATGAATGAACTGGGTAAGGTGCGCAAGGTCATAGCCAGGCGTCATCCCGGCGCGCCGCATCGTACAGTGCTTGTGCTTGATGCCACCACGGGTCAGAACGCGCTCTCCCAGGCAAGAATATTTAAGGAAGCCACTGGTGTGGACGAGCTCATTCTTACCAAGCTCGATGGCACGGCCAAGGGTGGTGTTGCCATAGCCGTGGCCATGCAGTATCAGCTGCCCATTTCCTTCGTGGGGCTTGGTGAAAAGGTCGAGGACCTGCGTCCCTTCAATGGAGACGATTACGCCGACGCGCTGTTCAGGAACGACTGAACCGGACCGTGTGCCCGGAAGAGCCCTGGCGGATCTTCCGGGCACCGGTGTCAGACTGAGCCTGTGTGACGCTGTCTCGCAAAAAGCGCGCCAGAACATTCTCCAGATTGGGCTGAATGAAAAAACATTGTGAAATTTTCTTGACAGACCCGGACGTTCCGGCTAAATGCTCTTTGCTTCTCGGAAGAGAGGACTCCCTGTACGGCAGGGAAGGGCGGGCTTGAGTCCGTCCTGCAGTATCTGCCGAGCATACCGGCAGATTGACAAGTGCAGGCGTTGCCAAATGCCGACTTGATCGAGCCGTACCAGCCCACTCACGGACCCCACGCCATTGTGCGTGCCCGGGGCTGTAAAGGTTTGGGGGACTGTACCCCCGTTTGGTAACCCTGCGGGACCATATCCCTGCGCGGCGCACATGCGTCGCACGGGCGTGGAAAACGCCGGGAGCGTCATGATCATGGTGTGGACGCAGGCGAGTTACTCACGCCCTCCTCTCTTGAAGCGTCCCTCTCCATGAAATGACACAGCGTCCACGTTACGCGCTCCCGATGTTAAAAGTCCCTCTGGGTTAGGCCAGCAAGGGTCTTTTTTTTTGTACGGCCCGAGCGCGAGGAACCCGCGTCTTCCCCAATGACACGGGCGATTTTTCATGGAGCAGGTATATCAAAATGACGACAGTTAGCAGCGAATGCATTCGGATCAAGCTCAAGGCTTACGACTTTCGCATCCTGGACAAAGCTGTGGCGGAAATAGTGGAAACTGCGAGGAATACCGGTGCCGGCGTCAACGGCCCCATCCCGCTGCCCACCAGGTTCCACAAATTCACGATTCAGCGTTCTGTGCATGTGGACAAAAAGTCTCGTGAGCAGTTTGAGCTGCGCATTCATAAACGGCTCATGGATATCATTGAGCCTACGCAGCAGACCGTTGACGCCCTGGGTAAACTTTCCCTGCCTGCCGGCGTGGACGTTGAAATCAAGATCTAGTGAGAGGCAGTCATGGCTGAGAAAATAGGAATTCTGGGTCGCAAGCTTGGCATGACCCGCATCTTCGGCGATGACGGTGCTTCTGTGCCCGTGACGGTCATTGAGGTTGGTCCCTGCCCTGTCACTCAGGTGAAGACCACGGAGACCGACGGTTATAACGCCGTACAGATCGCCTTTGTGGAAACCACGGAAAAGCACGTCACCAGGCCTATGCAGGGGCACTTTGCCAAAGCTGGCACTGGTCTGTACCGCACCCTCAAGGAAATTCGTCTTGAAAATGCCCCCACACAGCAGCCTGGCGACATGCTGACTGCCTCCCTCTTCGCTGTTGGCGAGGTTGTGAAGGTGACAGGCAAGAGCATAGGCAAAGGCTATCAGGGCCGCATGCGCCGTTGGAACTTTGGCGGCTGCAAAGACACGCACGGTGACGAAAAGGTGCATCGCAACAACGGTTCCATCGGTAACAACACCTTCCCTGGACACGTTATCAAGGGCCGCAAGATGGCCGGCCACTGGGGCAACGAGACCGTGACGCAGCCCAGCGCCCTGATCATTGCCGTCCGCCCGGAAGACAACGTTATTCTTGTGAAAGGTGCCGTGCCTGGCCCCAGGAACGGCATTGTGTTCGTTCGCAAGCACTAACAGGTGGAAATCATGCCTACCATTACAGTCTATAATCAGGAAAAACAGGAAG
>CAZJPT010000100.1:0-7024 GCA_964547835.1 uncultured Desulfovibrio sp. | reverse complement strand
TATTCATAGTTGTTAATCTCCTTCAGATCGTCAAAAAAAAACGTGTCTTGACAATCCATCCCGGAGATCTCTAGATTTGATCGTTTAGAGTTTGCGGAGTTTACGCCTCGCAGTGGGCGGCCGCCAGCCCTGGCAATGGTCAGCCCCTGCTCCTGCGACTGGTATCCAGGCACGCGCGCACACCTCGGCGAACCACATTGTCACACTTCAACCTCCGGGATTGCTCATGCCAAAACGCACTGATCTGCATAAGATCCTCGTGATCGGCGCCGGACCGATTGTCATTGGTCAGGGCTGTGAATTTGACTACTCCGGGTCACAGGCCGTCAAAGCCCTCAAGGAAGAAGGCTACGAGGTCGTGCTGGTCAACTCCAACCCGGCCACAATCATGACGGATCCGTCCATGGCCGATGCCACCTACATCGAGCCCATCGATGCCAAGGCACTGACCGCCATTGTTGAAAGGGAACGGCCCGACGCCATCCTGCCTACGCTGGGCGGTCAGACGGCACTTAATGCAGCCCTGGAGCTGTACAGGCGCGGCGTGCTGAAAAAATACGGCGTTGAACTCATCGGCGCCAATGAGCACGTCATTGAGAAGGCCGAGAGCCGCGAACTGTTTCGGGCCGCCATGGAACGCATTGGCCTCAAGGTGCCCCAGTCTGGCATCGCCCGCAACATGGACGAAGTGCGCCATCTTGGCAAAACCCTTCCCTTCCCGCTCATTGTGCGCCCGGCCTTTACCCTGGGCGGCACTGGCGGCGGCATTGCCTACAATTTTGAAGATTTGGAAGACGTGGCCCAGCGCGGCCTGACTGCCAGCCCTGTTTCCGAGGTAATGATCGAGCAGAGCGTCATCGGCTGGAAGGAAATGGAGATGGAGGTGATGCGCGACAAAAACGACAACGTCGTCATCGTCTGCTCCATAGAAAACTTCGACCCCATGGGCGTACACACTGGCGACTCCATCACCGTAGCCCCGGTGCAGACTCTCACGGACGTGGAATATCAGCGCATGCGCGACGCCACCATCGCCATTATGCGCGAAATAGGCGTGGAAACCGGCGGCTCCAACGTGCAGTTCGGCATCAATCCTGCCAACGGCGACATGGTGGTCATCGAGATGAACCCCCGCGTGTCGCGCTCCTCTGCCCTGGCCTCCAAGGCCACCGGCTTCCCCATCGCCAAGATCGCCGCCAAACTGGCTGTAGGCTACACCCTGGACGAGCTGCGCAACGACATTACGCGCGAAACAGCTGCCAGCTTCGAGCCTGCCATCGACTACTGCGTGGTCAAGATCCCGCGCTTTACCTTTGAAAAATTCCCGGGTGCCAGCGATGAGCTGACAACGTCCATGAAGAGCGTCGGCGAGGCCATGAGTATAGGCCGCACCTTCAAGGAAGCCCTGCAAAAGGGCCTGCGCTCCATGGAAATCGGTGCCACCGGCCTTGGCTTCAACTTCCGCCGCGAGCTGCCTGCGGTTGACCAGCTTATCCCTGCGCTGCGCGTTCCCAATTCCAGGCGCATCTTTGCCATTCGTCAGGCTCTGCTTGTGGGCATGAGCATCGAAGAAATTCATGAGCTCACCGGCATCGACCCATGGTTCCTGCGTCAGATCCGTGACATCGTCGACATGGAGACAGCCATCCGCGACTTCGGGCTGGGCAACGACATGACCCCCCTCAATCCCGACCTGCCCGAACTGCTGCGCAGCGCCAAGGAGTTCGGATTCTCGGACAGGCAGCTGGCCGAGATGTGGAAACGCCCTGAAAGTGACGTGCGCACCCTGCGCAAGAGTCTGGGGATTAAGCCCGTCTACTATCTTGTGGACACCTGTGCCGGCGAATTCGAGGCCTATACTCCCTATTTTTACTCGACCTACGAGACCGGGAACGAAATGCGCGTTTCCGACAAACGCAAGGTCATCATCCTTGGCGGCGGCCCCAACCGCATCGGTCAGGGCATCGAATTTGACTACTGCTGCTGCCATGCCTCGTTCGCGTTGCGCGACGAGGGCGTCATGGCCATCATGATCAATTCCAATCCTGAAACTGTATCGACTGATTACGACACTTCGGACCGCCTTTTCTTCGAGCCCCTCACCTTTGAAGATGTCATGAACATCATTGAGGAGGAAAAGCCCGAAGGCGTCATTGTGCAGTTCGGTGGACAAACTCCCCTGAACCTGGCTGTACCGCTTATGCGCGCAGGAGTGCGTATTCTGGGCACATCGCCCGACGCTATCGACCGCGCTGAAGACCGCGAACGCTTCCAGGCGCTCATCGAGAAGCTCAACTTAAAACAGGCCAGAAACGGTACAGCCATGAGCCTGGATGAGGCCATAGAGTGCGCCGCCAGGGTGGGCTATCCTGTCATGGTGCGTCCAAGCTATGTGCTTGGCGGCAGAGCCATGGCCGTAGTCTACGACAAGGACGAGCTCATCGAGTACTTCCATGAGCAGGTTCCGGAACGTCCCGAGCACCCCATCCTCATCGATCAATTCCTGCAGCACGCCACGGAGATCGACGTGGACGTGCTTTCGGACGGCAAGGAAGTGTATGTGGCGGGCATCATGGAGCACATTGAGGAAGCCGGCATCCATTCCGGTGACTCGGCATGCGTGCTGCCTCCCTACTCCCTAAGCTATGATCACGTGGCCCTCATCGCCATGCAGGCCGAGGCCCTGGCCCGCGAACTCAAGGTCACCGGCCTCATGAACATCCAGTTTGCCCTCAAGGGTGATGACCTCTACATCATTGAGGTGAACCCGCGCGCCTCGCGCACCGTGCCCTTCGTTTCCAAGGCCACAGGTGTGCCTCTGGCCTACATGGCCACCCAGGTCATGCTGGGCAGGACACTGGACGAACTGGATCCGTGGTCCATGCGGCGCGGCGGCTTTACCTGCGTCAAGGAAGCGGTCATGCCCTTCCAGCGCTTCCCCAACGTAGACATTATACTCGGCCCGGAGATGCATTCTACTGGCGAGGTTATGGGCATGGGCGCCAACTTCGCCGAGGCTTTTCTCAAAAGCCAGGTAGCTGCTGGCTCCCACCTCCCTGAAAAGGGCACAGTCTTCCTCTCTGTCAACGACCGTGACAAGGCAAGTCTCACCGACATCGCCCGCATGTATGCAGATCTCGGCTTCAAGCTCTGCGCTACGCGAGGCACTGCGGAGATGCTGCGCGCAGGCGGCCTTGATGTTGAGACGGTCAACAAGGTGCAGGAAGGACGTCCCCATGTTGTGGACAAGCTCATCAATCATGAAATTGACCTGGTTGTGAACACTGCCTCCGGCAAGGGTACAGCCCATGCCGGTAAGGCTATACGCCGGACCACCCTGCAGTACGGCATCCCCTGCTGCACTACCATACAGGGCGCCAGAGCCACAGCCCGCGCCATCGGTGCCGCACTCGGCAAAAAGGTGACCGCCAAGAGTCTGCAGGAATACTACACCACTAGTGCCGTTTCTCCGGAGGACGCCATTTGACGGCGGTCCTTTGCCAGGCATTCTAAAAAACAGAGGAATCACCATGAACGCACTGCTTGCCCTGGAAAACGGCTTTACCCTGACGGGCAGATCCTTCACCGGTCCCTTTGAGACCGGCGGTGAAATCATTTTCAACACAGGCATGACCGGCTATCAGGAAGTCCTCACGGACCCTTCCTACTATGGCCAGCTGGTCTGCCTGACCTACCCGCTCATCGGCAACTACGGCATCACAGCCGAGGACATGGAGTCAGAAGGCATCCATATGCGCGCCCTGCTCGTTAAGGAATGCTGCAAGGAGCCCTCCAACTGGCGCTCCATCATGAGCCTGCCCGAGTTCATGAAGCAGCAGAACGTGCCCGGCATGGAAGGCCTGGACACCCGTGCTCTTACCATACAGCTGCGCAATCACGGGTCCATGCGCGGCATGATCTCCACCCTTGATCTTGACCCCGAAAGTCTGGTGGCCAAGGCCCGCGCCCTGCCCACCATGGAAGGCCAGAACCTCGTGCCCTTCGTAGCTGCCAAAACTCCCTACGTCTGGCACAAGGGTGCTCCCAAGCCCGTGACCCCGCAGGCTGACGGCAGGCTGCCCTGGATCAACGGCGACAACGCCATACGTCTCCTGGTCTATGATTTTGGCATCAAGTGGAACATCATCCGCGAACTCATTGCCTGCGGCGTCTCGCCGGTCATGGTACCGCCGGACTTCTCAGCCGAAGCGGCACGCAAGTCCGGGGCACAGGCTGTCTTCCTGTCCAACGGCCCAGGCGATCCGGCCACGCTCACGGACATCATCGACAATGTGCGCGAGCTCATGAAGACCTTCCCCATGACTGGCATATGCCTGGGCCATCAGATTCTCGGCTGGGCCCTGGGCGCCAGGACCAGAAAAATGAAATTCGGCCACCACGGCGTGAACCACCCGGTCAAGGAGCTGTCTACCGGGCACATCGAAATTGCCTCCCACAACCACGGCTTCTGCGTGGTCATTGACGACTGCCAGCACATCGAGGCCAGTCACATCAACCTTAATGACGGCACTCTTTCGGGCCTCTACTGCCCCAGCCGTCACGTTATGAGCGTACAATACCACCCCGAGGCGGCCTGCGGTCCTCATGACAGCCACTACCTCTTCAGCCGCTTCCATGACATGATCAGCGCAGCTGTTTCCGGCCGCAACGAGGCCTGATTGCCGCGTTGCGCTGTACACATTACGGGGAGGACAATGATCCTCCCTTTTTCATTCCAACACAGCAGGCAGGTGCTGAGACGAAACCGCAGGCTGGCAGGCCGGAAAACGCTGTTTCAGGACAATGTACGGGGACATTGCCAACATCCCTGTTTCCTGCTAGTGAGCAATATATCGTCAAGGACACCCCCTGTTCAAACACAAGGAGGACACAGGTGCGCAAGCTCATCACGCTGCTCCTCGCGGTCTGCCTGATTTCGGCTGCGCCAGCTATGGCCGCCAACGCCGGACAGAGCAACGACTCAGCCGGGAACGCCTCGCCTCATCGTATTATGCAGCTGACCGGCAAGGTCTGGCAAAGCTGCAGTGAAGACGCCAAACTGGCCATTCTCTTTGGTGTGGAACTTGGTATGCAGGCTTGTTACGCCAGTTACGGGCCTAAGAACGACAAAGAGCACACCATGGACAAAAGCGTCATGTCGCCCTTTGACAAGGCATGGTACGAAAGCTTCAAGGACATGACCCTGCTGGAAATTGTACAGGCTGTTGACTCATGGTACGCGGCCAATCCCGACAAAACGGACGTTCCGGTACTGGTCGTCATTTGGACGGAAGTCATGAAGCGTCCCGTTCCGGCAAGATAGACATCCGTCACGTCTGCTGATGTCAGTTTGTTTGTATCCTTGTCCATGAGGAGACACCGGTTTGATGTCGTCTGACTGCCTGTCGGTGACGCCATATCCGGTCTGGCCAGCCTGCCGCTCAGGCTCTGCCTGAGGGAGGCGGCACGGGCTGGCTCTTCCCTGCGATGCCGCACTCATGCGGCAGCCCCCTCCCCGGGGCTCTACGACACAAGGTCAAAGGTTTACTCATGAAAAAAATAATTCTTCCTGCAGCCCTGATTCTGGCCCTGCTGGCCGGAACCGGCTGCACCAACATGAGCAATACATCCCAGGGCGCAGCCAGTGGCGCTCTTATCGGCGCCGCCGGTGGTGCCGGTATTGCCGCCCTGACGCACAACCATCCCGGCTGGGGGGCTCTCGCCGGCGCTGGCGCAGGCGCCCTTGTCGGCGGCATAATTGGCAATCAGGCCGATCAGGACGCATATAACCGTGATCGCAGACCTCCTCCGCCGCCGCCCAGGGATTATCCCAACCGCCATTAACCCCAGATATTTTTGAGCGACTACGCTTCACGGGGCTTTTCCGGGAGGAATCGGAAAGGCCCTTTCTTTTGTACAAAGGTCAGGACATGCACAGTCCTGGCCTTAGGCACTGTCCGTAAACAATTTACCAAACGCGGACACCGCAGAATCCTCATCATGCGACATCTATTTTGAAAAATTCCCAAGTCATTTGCGGATGGTTCCTTATGCTGAAGCAGCATCCACCGCTGAGGCGAATAAGAGGAGATCTCAAAACTCTGGATACACCATCTTAACACATTGCTTTTATGTACAGTCTTGTGCGTTTTGAGACGTCCTCTAAATACCCGGCTGGACAAACAGCCCCGGCGATATATATGATTTTGGTGTTCCCCCAACGTATCGCGGTCCTGCCGTGCATCCTCCGCAAAGGGAATACCATCTGGCATGATCTGGCAGATGCGGATGATTTTATGCTGCACGGCGGACACGCCATTTCTTTAGCGGCCGCGCACGCGGTCAAGGAGCTTTTCCCCATGTCCCTCCAGGAGCAGATTGAGAAGGATTTCGTCACCGCTTACAAGGCCAGGGAAAATGTCCGGGTGTCGGTTCTGCGCATGCTGAAAACAGCCGTCAAGCGCCGGCTCGTAGACACCAGCCGTCCCGGGGAGCAACTTTGCGACGACGAGATGACTGACGTTATCATCAAGGAGGCCAAGCAGCGCCGTGACTCCATAGCCGAGTACGAAAAGGCCGGACGCGCTGATCTGGCCGCCAGAGAGCGGGATGAACTCACTGTACTCGAAGGCTACCTGCCCAGCGCCCTGACCGATGAAGAACTGGAAAAAGCTGTAGACGACATGATCGCCACCACTGGCGCCCAAGGTCCGGCTGACATGGGCAGGGTCATGGGCCCCCTCATGAAGGCTCTCAAGGGACGCGTCGACGGCGCCAGACTTTCCGCCATGGTCAAGGCCAGGCTGACGCATCAGGGACTTGCCTGAGCGTAAAGCGTTCAGAAGAGCCACTGTCCCTGCCAGCATTTTTTGCCAAGACGCTGTCGCCCGGGCAGACATGTCACTGTTCTGCCAAGGTGATATCGCAGATTCCAGATAACGTGCAATTTTGACAGGGGCGGCCGGTAGATGTGCCTCCGGGGCAGGGAGATGCCCCAGAGCTTACCCGACGCGCCGTAAAGCCT
>CAZJPT010000099.1:0-7076 GCA_964547835.1 uncultured Desulfovibrio sp. | reverse complement strand
CGTCGAAACTGACGAAAATCGAGAACCATTTCTGCGACTATGTGAGGAACTCATGTTGCAGGATTGCCTCGCTGCGTGAAACTTGGAAACAGGTGACTTATAACTCAAGCCAAGGGAAATTTTTTCTCCTGAACGGCCAGTATGGCCAACTTCAGACGAGCAGGCTAGAAAATCGGGTCTAAAGACGGGTGCAAGACAGCAGAAAAGGCGGGGGCGTCCCAAGGGGAGAAAGAACAACGAGACGTTGGAACGGGAGCGGCTGGCAGCGGAACAGGCCCAGGCAAGTGCTTCAGCCACCAGTGAGACAGGAGAACATGGTTGGCCAGTGCCGAGCGAGCAGAGTCCTGCCGAGACGGTAACAAAGGAACAGGCAGGTCGTCAGGACAAGCGGGATGACAGAGCAGGTATTGCCTCGGAATCAAATGCCGGTCGAGGAACAGATCGGTACGATTCGGACAGAAAGAAACCCCATCTCACTGACGAGGGAAGCGCTCCTCCACCAGACAACAAGGAAGAAAATAATAAGGGCTAGGCGAACAGCTTTGGAGGGGAGGTTGTACCGTTTTCAGAAAAATTCACGTCTGGTGCCAGACACAGGGCAGATGCGTTATTCGTCCTCAATATTGTCACGCGCTGTCCCGCGTCGGCCACCAGTGTGTGCCTGTCCGCGCCTTCCTTTTCGTTCCCCCATCTCCTTGTCCCTGTCACGATGCGTGCGATCCAAGGGCCGGAATGACGTCCGCCCGTCTTCCGCGGCCTTCTTCTGGGAATGCACGGCAATCAGGCGCTCCCCATCCTGGGGCCGTCCTGGAAAGAGCGGGGTGCCAATGTCTTCCCAGTCTTCGTTTGCCGGGGCAGCCGTATTCTCCATTTCCCCGGGGTCATGGTCACCCAGACCATGAAAGAGTGCGGCGATAAAGGTATTGAAGCGGGGAATGCCAGGCAGGCGCGCAAAGCGCCTGCTGTCGGCAAGAACCTTGTCCATTTCAGGCCACAGGGCAGAGCGCCCGGAAAAGGGCCCGCTCTCTCCCCGGCCAAGGGCCGCAACCAGGGCACTCAATTCCCTCCAGGAGGCAGACAGAGGCGTAAGGGAACGCGGATCCGGAGATTGCACCTTGAGGTGCGAGGCCAGGCGCACCTGCTGATTATCAGCCAGGGGCGGAGCCGCGTAAAAGGTTCTGGCGCGCACAAGGCTGCCCTTGAAGAAAATGGTTACCTGACCTTCCACCTGCTTTTGGAGATCGCGAAGGTCCACTCTGGGAAGACGCTCTCCGGACACGGCCATGTTATCGACAAAGGCTGTGCCATGCTCCTTCGCAGTCCAGCCGGTAGTACGCTGCACCCAGGCCTCGCCGGCCAGGGAACGCACAAGATCCATGGTCTGTCTGGGGTCTTCCTGGCACATAAACATCTTGACCTTGCAGTTGGACACGATTTGTTCGGCAGCAGTCTCCGAGGCGCGGCGTATGCCCGCAAAATCCTGTGAAGCCACAGTAACGGCCATGCCGAGTCCGCGCCCCTGGGTGAGCAGAATTTCGAATCCGGGTGTCTCGATGGCTGCGTACTCGTCGACCACCACACCAAATGGTGTGGCCGCGTCTGTAGGAAGAGCGCCCAGCACCGAGGCCAGGCGTCCCTGCACTATGTCGCCAAGTCCCGTGGCGCAGGCGTTGCGCACTGAGGAAAGACAGATTTGCCCAAGGCTCCGCAGCTCCTTGGGATCCTTGTCCACCGAAGGAATAAGGGTCACGTAGACACGCCGGCTGGTAATGACGTCCACGGCGTCTACCTCGCCATGTGTGGTCATGAAAATGCGTCCGTAGTTGTCCACAAGCAGGGACAGCGCCCTGCCGAAATAGGCTCTGGCGTACCCGTACTGTTCTGCAAAGGACCGTGGCTGCTTGTCCAGGGGGCTGTCCATGTCCCAGCCCACAGTGGCCAGTCCGGCCCGCAGTGCCAGGATGGCTTTTTCTGAAAGGTCGGTGCGTCTGGCCAGGGCGTCAATCTCAGTGATGGACATGAGATAGCGGCGGATGATGCCGATGGAGAGAGGTGTTTCGCCGCGGTCACGCAGCTCGACCAGGACGAACATGAGGCCGGAGATCAATGTCTGCGCATTGTTGGAAAAAATGGCATTGCCGCCGCCGTCTTCGGGCATAAGGGCAAAGAGCATCTGGGTGAGCTGATTGGCCGTGCCGCTGGCAAAGGGATTCTGGGTGTTGGACTGGCGCGTGGGCGTGCGCATGTGCCCCTTGAGCCGCATGGTCTCCTGGGCCTTTTTGTCGGACATATAGGAGAGCAGCAGAAAATCGTCGTCACGGCCCATGATGCGGCACATGGTGTAAATCTGGGCTGCCAGTCTGGGAGCGGCCTTTGGATCTACATAAAGCAGTCCCGATCCCTGGGAGAGGTAGTTGAAGGAAAGCGAGACCAGTGTTTCGGTCTTGCCAGAGCCCGTAGTGCCCAGTACCAGGATATGGGTCAGCAGATCGTCGCGGCTGATCCACAGCTCCTTGTCCTTGTCCAGGGAGTTGCCAAGAAAAAAAGCCCCGCGGGCCCGGCGGGGCGTGCCCTGGGGGGTGATGTCGCCGTAATCCGGACCTGGCCAGGATCTGGGTGCGCGCATGGGCAGTGTGTCGCGACTGGCAAGGGCGCAGCGCCACACCTGGCATAATGCGTACAGGGGCACAAGTCCCAGAAAGAGGGCCGGCCAGCGCAACATGAGAAGGCAGAACAGCGCACCAGTCACGGCCATGCCTTCGCGGCTTGCCAGTCCCTCCCAAAAACGCTGCGACAGGGGCCGTATGTCGCGCAGAAATTCTTCCTTGCTGCGCTCCTGTGCATCCGCTACGCCGTACAGACGCCGCTTGTCCATGTTCTCTCCTGCCAGCAGGTGCATTGTTTCTGTTCTTAAAATGCGGCCAAAGTGGTATATGCCTGCCTGCTTGCTTGTGTAAGATGATGTACTCCTTAACTATTTTCTGTATCGGGCAGGACATGCCCGAATTTTTGCCCGTGGATATGCGTGCAGGACCTTCGCAGGCGAAAGCCAGGGAGGCTTTGGTGGAGGAAGGATCAAGCCTTGCAGGGCGCAGGGAGTGTCAATCAAGCCCAAGATTGCCGCAGCTTGCTCCGGCTTTTTCAGAGAGCCGGTCCGGGCTGATCCAGCCTTCTTCATAAAGTGCCATTTCCAGGGCATTGACGGCTTCGTCCACACGCGGCACATCTATGCCCCGTGAAGCGGGATCCAGTCCTGCCAGGACACGTTCCGCCTCGTAATGCGCCCAGGCTCCGGCGATTTCAGGCCAGACTGTGCGGCGGCCCACATTATTGCAAAGATAGTAAAGCCTTCTGTTGACAGGTCTGAGCCAGATAAATTCTGCAGTGGGCAGCACGCCACGCGTGCGTGCGCGTTCGTAGAGAGCCAGCAGGCACGTGTCCCGCCACGTGCTGTGAGCAGCCATGGCTGCGCGTATCGTGTCTTTGCTCAGCGCCTTGCGAATGGCGCGGATGGTTGCCTGGTCAAGGCGCGTGTCAATACGGTAGCCGTGCCCCTGGACAGCGGGGCGGAAAAAGGGGGGCTTTAAAGACACACAGGCGCGTCTTTTCCCTGCCGGTGCCCTGAAGGACAGGGAGAGCTCGTTCAGCAGGCGGCGTGCCGTCTTTTTGTCATCGCTGGCAAAGAGCGCCCATGCACCGGAGAGTTTTTTCAAGTAGGGGGGAAGTCTGTCCCAGCCCTGCCAGCGTCCCTCAAGCTGCGCAGCAAAAAGGCGGCGGGTCTGCTCCCTGTCCAGGGCAAGCCCGTCGCGCTCAAGTCCGGCCCAGGGGGAGTCCGCCCTGGCAAGCCAGTCCGCCCCCAGGACCTCGCTGGCCGGGACAGGACGCGGAGGTGAGCCCGGCAGAAGGAGCAGATGGTTCTCGACTGCCAGCTGCAGCGGCTGGCGTCCGGCCCGCCAGGGCCCCTTGTCCAGCGGCTCTGCCAAAATGCCACCGGGCCAGTTGAGAGCCGGCGCGACACAGGGAGCGTAGGGGGCTGCGCGGGCGAGCAGTCCACGCATATCGAGCCTGCTGCGGCAGACGTCACTCACGCTGACGCGCCAGCCGAGACGGAGGATGAGGAGCACGCAGGGAATGCCCGCAAGCAGGGCATACCAGCGCGAAACAGCATTGAGAGCCTCCCAGGCAAAGGCAAAATCCTTTGTTCCCGGGGGAATGTTCTCCAGGGCCTGACAAACAGATGCGTAGCGCTCGCTCACCAGGGCCAGGGGCAGGCACAGGGCGCGAGTCAGGGAGAGGGCCGCATCTGCTGCGTCCTGCCCCCAGCACGCTGCTGCAAAGGACGCCAGAAGCACTGCGCACAGACAGATGATGAGGGGTGCGGGGATGCCGTCACCGCCCCTGGGATCCGCAGCCATGCTCTGCTCCTAGCGGGCGCGGATAAGGTAGCGCACGGCCATGCTGGCAGGTCTGACCTCGTTGTCTACAGGCGCATACAGGGAGGCGTCAAAAAAAGCCTGGGCGTTGCTGCGGGTGCCGGTGCCCTGTCCTGCTGCCGTGCCGGAGCCTGTCCAGCTGAAGACGCCGGAGAGATTGAGGTTGAGGTCTTCGCCGCCAATGGGGCTGCCGCCTGCGGGAAGATTTCCGTAGAGCGGGCGCAGGGAGTCGCCCTGGGGTGTCATCAGCTCCCCGGAGCTGTGTGTGGTGGCCGTGATGCCGTTGCGGGTGCCATTGTTCTGCTCAATGACCTGTGCGCCATACCCGCGCAGAAACAGGCCGCGTAAATCGGGCAGTGTGGCTGAGGCGGCAGAGGAGGAGCCAGTCAGGGCGAGGACGAGCTGCGGGTACAGAGTGGCGCTTACAGTCTGCCCCTGGCATTCCAGCCAGGCATCCGTGTCAAAGCCGTCACTGCCTACAGGCCAGGCCACTATGGAGCCGATGGGCACGCCGTTGTCAGTCCTTACTGCTATATCCACCCTGGTGGGCACAATGTCTGTGGCGTCCAGGGCAGAGGTGTCAGCTGCAAGGAAAAAGACCATGGCTAAAGAGAGCAGGGGAAGGGAAGCAGGATGGATCCTGGACATGAGGCACCTCGAATGCTGTGTTGTTTGCGCTGCTGTCAGAAAAGAGGGAATGCAGCCCGCAGGATGACGGCTGCAGCTGTTCCAAGGCTGAGCCAGGGCGCAAAGGGGAGGGCGTTGCTGCAGGGCTGGGTATGTGCCAGAGGGCCCCTGGTGGCACTTGTGCCGGCAGTCTCCGGATATTCATCTTCGTGCAGGCAAAGACGTAATCCGGCGTGCGCACAGATGAGACATGCCAGGGATGCCAGGAACAGGGCAAAAAAGACATGGCTGTGCAGGACCATGCCCATGAAAAGGACGAGCTTTACGTCGCCAAGGCCAAGGCATGCCACACCCCGCACCCTGTACCAGACAAGGTACAGGGCAGCCGGCAGCGCTGCCGCAGCAAGTCCCCAGACAAGGCCTGGCAGCACGGGCTGTCCGGCGGCAAGCGCCAATGGCTGCCAGAGGATGCATGCTGGCAGGATCAGTCTGTCAGGAATAAGGCCCGTGAGTCTGTCCCATTCCGAGACAGTCACCAGGAAGGCAGTCAGGAGCGCGTTCTGGGCAAAGGCAGGCGTCATGCCGTGAATGAGCCAGAGCACAGTCCATACAAAACCCAGAGCAAGTTCATGAACAAAGGAAGCTGCCGGTATGGAGCGCCGGCAAAAGCCGCAGCGTCCGCGCAGCAGGAGAAAACCCAGCACAGGCACAAGATGCCAGGCCTTGAGAGGTTTTTTGCAAAAAGGGCAGAACGAGCCTGGAAACAATATGCTCAGGCCAAGTGCACGGCGCTCTGCAAGGCAGCACAGCAGGGAGGCGGTCATTGCGCCAGCAAGGAAGATCGCGGCAGGATTGAGGATATCCTGAGCCATAAGCCACACAGTCATGACTTTCTCTGTGCCTCGGGCAGGGGATCGTGCGGGGCTGCGCGCACCTTCTGTCCGGTGAGTAATGTGTACTGTCTGGCCACCTTGCGCGCGTAGACGCGCTGGCGTTCCTCCCTGGGGCTGTGATAGGCGCCAACAGCCTTCCAGACGCGGCCGCGCCGGCGCATTTCCTGATGCAGTATCCACAGTCCCAGGAGCACGTTATTGCCTGGCTCAAGGGCCACGTAGGGACTTATCCCCAGACGGCGCAGCCACCAGTCATTTATCTGCATAAGGCCCACGTCCACGGAGCGTCCGCTGGCTATGGCGCTGCTGGCCAGGCGTGCAGCCTCTTCCCGGGATCTGGGTCTGTGGTCACGGCCGCCGATATTGAGGGCATAGGGATAGCCGTCGGACTCCACTCTGGCTATGGCCAGGGCTAGTTCCCTGGGCACGCTGAAGATGGCGCAGGGGCCGGAGAAGACATCCGCCAGGGCTGTGACAGGAAGGAACGCAGTGAGGGCGCAAAGGAGCGCCAGGAATGCAAAAAGCTGCTTTTTGCCGGGGATCATTGCCCATCCTCCGAGGAAATTCTGGCACAGAAGGTGATGGCAACGGCAGAACCGTAATAGGGCGCCAGCTCCTCGCCTTCGTCTGTCGGCGAGTACCAGTCCTCGACATTCTGGTGAGAGACGTTCTTTACCTTGAGATACACGCGCCAGGCATCCTCTCCCTCTTCCTCGGCCCAGACTCTGAACGCGGCCATGGCTGGAGACATGGGGCCGGAAGAGGCTATGGAGGGAGCAAGCACAAGGCGGGGTGTGGTATTGGCTGCAGCGCACACAGGTTTGGACACAAGGGCGTTGTCCGTGACAAGGGTAGCGCCGCTGAGGGCAGCCGAGTTGCCGCTGTCGCTCACAAGCACAAGCTCAGGACTGCCGGCGCCTTCCACCTGGCGGCAGAGAAAGAGGCCGTTTTCCTCGTCAAGGAAGAGGCGGCCGATCTCATCCTCATTGCAGGCAGTACCTGCCTCCACCGGCCGGTTGTCGTCGGCAGAGCCCCAGGGAGTGAACTGCACAAAACCGGCATTTGTCACGCCGTGATCCGTCATGTCCAGGATGACAGTCATCTGATTGAGTTCTGGATGGCC
>CAZJPT010000098.1:0-7076 GCA_964547835.1 uncultured Desulfovibrio sp. | reverse complement strand
GTATCCGTTCAGGGGGTAGCAGGAGCCAGCCTCAATTGAGCGCGAGTTTCGATGGCCTGACGCTTCAGTTCGGAATAGCGTGAGAGGTCCTGAAACTCATCGAACAGGCAGCTCTTGATCGCCCCTTGCATCAAGTCGGCAAAAGACCACAAATTCAACCTGCAGGTCAGCAGGACCGGGTACATCCTTTCTGCACGGCGCAAACCGCATTTGTCTGAGTGTCGCTTGTCATCTGAGCTCCCGCAGGTGACACGTCACCCCCTGAACGGATACCAGCAGCCTTCCCCTCCACTGTATCAGCAGGCAGCCATCAGGCGAATACGTCCCGCAGCACGTCCACACACATCTGGCCCATGCGGTTGGTCGTTCCCACGGTAGACGAAGACGTGTGCGAGCCAAGCACCACATTGGTGAGCTCGTACCAGCGTGCGTCCTCAGGCGGCTCCTTGCTGAACACGTCCAGGCCGGCACCTAAAATTTTGCCGGCAGTCAGAGCCTCAAGCAACGCCGCCTCGTCCAGCAGTTCACCGCGTGCGGTATTAATGACAATGCAGTTTTTCTTCAGAGACGCAATGCGCTGTGCATTGAGGATATTCCTTGTTTCATCGTTAAGTACGGAATGCAGGCTGATAACGTCCGCGCTGGCACAGATTTCGTCAACGGACGCCTCCTGGACGCCATACTGCGCAGCAAAGTCCCTGTCAAAAAAAGGGTCGCTGGCCAGTATCTTCATGCTAAAGCCGGCAGCACGACGTGCGACGCACTTGCCCACGGCTCCGAGACTGATGATACCCAGAACAGCGCCAGATATATCCACACCGGTTTCCTTGCCCCAGTCCTTTGTGCGGCAGCGGGCGTCGATGCGCACCACCTTGCGGGCAACAGCCAGCATCAGGGCAAAGGCATAATCCGCCACCGCGTCGGAATTTGCGCCCAGTGTGCGGCGCACAACAATGCCACGACGCTCACATTCGGCCATGTCCACGTTGTCAAGCCCTACGCCGTACCTGGCTATAGCCTTAAGGCGTGGCGCCGAGCCAAGAACCCTGGCACTGCAGGGATCCACGCCCAGAATGAGGGCGTCGCAGTCAGCTATCTTTTCGCACATGGCGTCCTCACTGAGGATGGCTCCGCTGTCATTTTTGACGATTTCAAAGCCCAGGGCCTCGATCTGCCTGAATAAATCGAGATTGCTCTTGCCGAACGATCTTGGCGTAATCAAAACTTTCATTGATAAAACCGACCTCCTCTCCCCCTTTACAGCCGGGGAGAATCTGCCGCCTCCATACTCATGCATACTGCGGAATATGACGTTTTTGCTTGCATCAGGACGTCAGCCGGAACGTCCCCCGAAATGATTTGACAGGCCCCTTATGCGGCGCTTCCTTCCAGATCACGGTCTGCCCCCCAAGATCAATCTCCCAGGGCGGCAAGACCGCCTACGCCAAGCAGCATGCCCATGTTGGGCTTTTGCAAACGGTTCCCGGCGGGGACATTGTTGTGCAGCCTGTCCTGCCCACCTCCCGGGGACGAAAGATATTTGTCAATATTGCTGAAGATGTTTGCAAGCGACATATAGTCTCCTCTGACGTGCGCCAGGCGCATCCTTTCCGGAACATCGCTGGCGCGGCAGACGCACGTGATGGCGTCAGGACCGGGCGCATCATACAAACTTGACACTCCCCACGCCTGAAGGCGGGGGATTCCCGCTCCTTCCATCGCAGCCTCACTGGCTTTCGCCTGAAGGTCCTGCACAATGTCCACGAGCGTATATTCGGGTATGTCCATCTGCGTTCAGCTAAATCCTTAAAACAAACGGATTCTGAGCGCCGCATCCGATGATCTGCCCACCGCCATGGCAGGGGCATATTCATGCGAATCCCGGAAGGAGGGCGCAGACGCTGCTCACAGTTCCCGCCACGCTTAGGTACAACATTTTTCCACACAAAGAAAACACTTTGCAGCAGCACCAATGTGGGCTATGCAGCCGCTGTACTGAACACGCGCGCATGCCTCGCCAAAGGCCAAACGCTCCTGCCCTGTCACTTGGGGGCGGGCATAAGCTCGCACTCCCTTGTCCGTCACCGCGTCCACTGCGACGTCACAGGCAATCTCCTATGCTTCTCATCCGCCTTGCCCCGCTCGTGCACTGCTACGACACCCTGAATACATTCTGGGAAAAATCCAGGACGCAGCGCGCCGTAGCCGCCATCATCCTGTCGCTCTACTTTATGGCGCTGCTTGGTGTCGAACTCAAGCGCTGGGATGTTCTGCCGACAGCTGTTGCCAGCTTCACCCCGGACAGCCACACCTGGGCCATCCACATGACCTTCACTCTGATTCTTGGCGTGGAGGTCATCAGCCTCATCTTCTGCATCTCAGATTCCTTTTCCCGGTCCGTGGGCAAGCAGCTTGAGATTCTGGCACTCATCCAGCTGCGCGACGCCTTCAAGCAGCTTGGCGCCCTGACGGAACCCATCACCATTGCCGATCACTGGGAACCCGTCATACACATTGCCCTGTGCGCCGCCGGCGCCCTGGCCATCTTTGTGGCCTTGCGCATCTTTGTCCGGCTCGGTCAACGACAGCCCTGCGAGGACAACCAGACGGCTCTGCTCTATGTCTACAGCAAGAAACTCCTCTGTCTTGTCCTGCTCTGCGTTGTCCTCATCATCGGCGTCATGCACACAGCCGCCTTCTTGAGCACAGGCGAGCGCCAGCACTTTTTTGAAACCGTCTACACGGCGCTCATCTATGCGGACATCACCCTGGTCCTGCTGGCCCAGCGCTACATGCCCACATTCAACGCTGTTTTCAGAAACTCCGGCTTTGTCGTCTCCACTCTCATGATGCGCCTCAGCCTCTCGGCTGCTGCGCCTCTGGACACGCTGCTGGCTGTTTTCTCAGCCTGCTACGTCATTCTTCTGGTCTGGGTTTTCCACTACTTCAGGCCCGTAAATAAGCATGCGAAGAGAGAACCGGTCATGCAGGAAGACGGCTGCGTGCCAGAAGAAAAACAGTCAGAATGAATTTTTCGCTCCTGACCCGGGGGATTTGTCATGAACCAGTTGAGCTTTCTTGGTTCCGAATACACGCCGGCCGCTCCCGAAAAAGCGGGCTTTCACATCATTCCTGTGCCGCTCGAGCGCACAGTTTCCTACGGCGGCGGCACCAGCCGCGGCCCGGCAGCCATCATTGAAGCATCACAGCAGCTGGAGGCTTGGGACGGCGTGAGTGCGCCGGGCACTCTCGGCATCTGCACACGCCAGCCTGTAGCCTGCGATCAGCCTCTGGAAGGCGTCCTTGCAGATACCGGGGCGCTCGTGCATGCAGCCTTCGCTCATGGCGCAGTCCCTGTGGTGCTGGGTGGCGAGCACACCATAACCTACGCGTCCGTGCGTGCCCTGTCCGCCCTGGACCTGCGCTTCGGCATCCTGCATTTTGACGCCCACTGCGACCTTCGCGACAGCTACGAAGGCGACCGTTTTTCGCATGCCTGTGTTCTGCGCCGCTGCTTGGAGGACTGCGGCTGTCCCCTGGTGCAGTTCGGCACCAGGGATTACAGTCGCGAGGAGGCTGATTTTCGGCAGCGGGCCGGAATCACTGGCTACGACGCTGACAAACTCGCCCGCGAAGGCCTGCCTCCTGCGCCGCTGTCAGCGGACTTCCCCAGCGACGTCTACGTGACCTTTGATGTAGATGGCTTCGACGCCTCACTTATGCCGGCTACCGGCACACCCTCTCCGGGTGGCCTTTTCTGGCATCAGGCCATGACTGTGCTGGAGGTCTGTCTGCACGGCCGCCGTCTCATAGGATTCGACGTCGTCGAACTCGCGCCTATCGCCGGTCTGCATCATTGTGATTTCACAGCCGCCAAACTGACGCACATGCTGATGGGCATGGCACAGCGCAGCCGCAACTGAGACAATACCTCAACATGTCAGGCGCAGTCCCAACTGCCCGGGAATGCCATACGCCATACATTCAGCGGACGCCACTGTCCTTGCCGCACTGACGCACCACCCTGGCCGGAACGCCGCAGGCCACGGCGTTGTTCGGAATGTCACGTGTCACAACGCTGCCTGCTCCGATGATGGCCCCACGGCCTATGGTTACGCCCTTGAGAATGACGCAGCGCATGCCGATCCAGGCATAGTCGCCGATGTGCACGGGACGATCGCGTTCCATGCCCGGATCCGTGCGCCGCGCCTCTGCCGGCCAGGGCGCATGAAAGTCCGAATCCACAATGATCACGTCAGGCGCGATCATAACGCCACAACCGAGAACTACTGACGTGGAGCGGCAGGCTATGGATGTCCCGGAGAGCTCACAGCCCTCACCTATCTCAATGCGCGCCTCAGGTCCGAAGGTTCGCAGACGGACAGGATGGGAGAGCGCAGCGGCTGTTGCGCGACGCCACGTGGAGATAAAGCTCACTCCGTCACCGATTTCTATGCAACTGCCCGGCCAGCGCATCAGTCCCACCGGACCGTGAGCAGTGACACCGCGTCCTGCACGCACACCAAGCAATACGGCTTTGATACGCAGACACAGGGTACCGGTCAGTTTGCCGCAGACGGTCATGCACCGCAGAGACAGGTAGCTGATGACGTTGCCCGGAGTAAGCCCGCGCTCCATGGCCTTTCTTAAGAACTGTGGCATTGCGACTCCTTGTATTCACGAACCTGGTGCCGTATGCGACACACGCCGCAGAGATCGTCACCTGAAGTCGGGTAACCGCATTCGCGGCAATCATGCAGCGTCTCGTCCATGGAGGCAGCCAGCTGCTCAAAGGCTTTGCGGCCGCGGTGTATGAACCCCTGGTAAAAATCAAGCTTGCGCCCCGGCATGGCATTTTCCAGGCGCTGCATTACCTGTTTGAGAACGGTGAAGCTGGCTCCGGGACTGTAGGGACAGGGGGCGATATGCGGCTCTATTCCTGTCAGAAAGGCAAAGTTGGCAGTCTCGAACTCGGTCAGGCGCCACAGGGGTTTAACCTTTTTCACGAAGCGGCCGTGCGCCGGCAGCGAGGGGCCGTCCGCCGCCAGATAGGAGATGTCCCAGCGCAAGGTGTTGCTGAACAGGCGCGCCACTTCGTCGTCCAGATTGTGGCCGGTGCACAAAACGGTATAGCCGCCCTCCATGGCAATCTTATTGAACCAGTGGCGCTTGATCTTGCCGCAGACAGAGCAGACAGGGCGCTTGACGGCCTCCTTCACGTCCGGGATGGCCAGACCGTCCTCAGCCGTCTCCTTAATCACAAGCGGCAGGGAACGCTCCCGGCAAAAGCTTTCCACGGTGTCACGCGCTGCAGCAGACGACACCGGAATGCCGAGATCAACGAAAAGCCCCGTAGCGTCATAACCCTGGCGTACCAGCTCGTAGAGCAGGGAAAGACTGTCCTTGCCTCCGGAAACAGCGACCAGGAGACGATCGTCATGGGTACAGAGCTTTTCCCGCTCAATGCCTCTGGCCACCTGACGGCTGAAGAAATCCAGATAGCAGTCCCTGCAGAACGCCGCGTTGCGGGCCCTCAGTTTGACAACGGCCACAGCCTTGCAGACAGAACACTTCATACATCCTCCAGCGGCCGCAGCGCCTGTCAGGGCGCAGTCGTATCAGGACCGGGCCGCCTGTCGCGGAACAGAACACGCTTTCCGGACATGCCGGAAGGCAGAAAGAGGGGCGCCATCCCCCGGGCAGGCGGGGACGGCGCCCTGAAATACGTTACAACGTCGTACGTCTAAGACATGAAAACGTTCCTGTCAGGCACACGCACGAGATCGCGGGCCAGCAGTTCCTCAGCTATCTGTACAGCGTTGAGAGCCGCGCCCTTGCGTACGTTGTCAGCGCAGATCCACATGTTGAGACCGTTCTCGATGGACTCGTCCTCACGGATGCGGCCAACCATTGTGTCGTCCTGACCAGCGCACATGAGCGCCATGGGATAGAGCTTCTCGTGCGGATTGTCGATGACGCGCACGCCCGGCGCCTGTGCAAGCAGCACACGGCATTCCCTGGCAGTGAGTTTCTTCCGTGTCTCGATGTTGACGGACTCACCGTGACCATAGAAGACGGGCACACGCACGCAGGTAGCCGTGACGCCGATGTGGTCGTCATGCAGCATCTTTCTGGTCTCATTTACCATCTTCATCTCTTCCTTGGTGTAGTCGTTGTCCAGGAAGATATCGATATGGGGCAGTGTGTTGAAGGCAATCTGATAAGGGAAAGCCCTGCACTCTGACTCCCTGCCGTTGAACAAATCGCGCACCTGACGATCAAGTTCCTCAACACCCTTCTGTCCCGTGCCGGACACGGCCTGATAGGTGGACACGACGATACGCTTGATACCGACGGCATCGTAGACAGGCTTGAGAGCAACCAGCATCTGAATGGTCGAGCAATTGGGATTGGCGATAATGCCGTTGTGCCATGCCAGGTCCTCGGCATTGACCTCGGGAACTACCAGGGGGCAGCGGTCGTCCATGCGCCAGGCTGCCGAGTTGTCAATTACTACGCAGCCAGCATGGGCAGCAAAGGGGCTAAACTTTGCGGATGTGGCTCCACCGGCGGAGAAAATGGCAATGTCCACGCCTGCAAAGGAGTCTTCCTTCAATTCCCTGACAACCAGCTCCTTTTCGCCGAATTCGACTTTGTTGCCGGCGGAACGGGAGGAGGCGAAGGCTAGCACCTCAGTCGCGGGAAAATTGCGCTGAGCCAGCGTATTCAGCATTTCTCTGCCCACGGCGCCGGTAGCGCCGCACACGGCAACAGTCAACTTGTCCATGATTTGCTCTCCTTGACGTATAATCCACCCCGAGCGACGGCCCGAATGGCGGCGTGATGAAACGTTATCCGGATCTGTACAAATTGCGTCAGCCGGTTCGGTCATGAAGTCCTTTCCCTGCGTGCCGGGGGAGTCACTGGCACTAAAGTCACAAGGATCGGAAAAAGGGTACTGACGATTGCGCACATCGCACGGCGAATAAGCGTCTGAGCTCTCCGGGCGGTCCGTTTTCATAGATGTACCGGCTAGCACACAACGCACTGAAAAGCAAAGGTTCCAGCTTGCCGGC
>CAZJPT010000097.1:0-7097 GCA_964547835.1 uncultured Desulfovibrio sp. | reverse complement strand
CCGATCCCCCGCAGGGATGCCTCGAACGCGCCCGGCACGCTGCGGAAGGCGTCGTGGCTGGCGGCATCGGCCCCGTCAAGGGAAATGGATACCCGATCCACCCCGGCATCACGAATCCTTTCGGCCAGCTCGGCGGTGATGAGCGTGCCGTTGGGCGAAAAGGCGCAGGGCAGTCCCTTGGCATGGGCATAGGCCACCAGCTCATAGACATCGGGACGCATCATGGGATCGCCGCCAGTGAATATTATGATGGGACGGCCCACTTCCGGAAAGGTGTCTATCAGGGCTATGGCCTCATCGTGATCGAGTTCGCCGGGATAGGGTTCCATATGGGCCTCGGCACGACAGTGCCTGCAGGCCAGATTACAGGATCTGGTCACTTCCCAGGCAATAAGACGACAGGCCGGAGTTCCGTCCTCGAGCACTCTGGGCCCCATGCCGCGCCGGGAGCTGCCGGGATGCCTGTCCGCATGACCACCAGGATGTCCGCTGAAATGACCACGATCGCCCGGATGGCCAGCGGGTCTGCCACCCTGCCCAGCGGCCTTGTGACAGTCATGCAGCATGGCGCAGCCACCAGGACCCGCTGTCATGGAGTCACTCATCTGGCCAACCCCCTGGCAAGCAGCGTCTCTGTAAAGTAGGTAATGATGCTGTCTGCTCCGGCTCGCTTGAGGCCTATAAGAGACTCCATCATAATGCGCTCCTCGTCCACCCAGCCGTTGATGCCGGCTGCGCGGATAAGGGAGTACTCGCCGCTCACCTGATAGGCGCTGATGTGCACATCCACGTTTTCCCTGATCAAACGAAGGATGTCGCCATAGGGCCCTGCGGGCTTGACTATGAGCGCATCAGCGCCCTCGTCGAGATCGGCACGGACTTCACGCAAGGCCTCGCGCCAGTTGCCCGGATCCATCTGATAGGACTTGCGATCCCCGCAGGCAGGCGCTGACTCGGCAGCGTCACGGAAGGGACCATAGTAGGACGAGGCATACTTGGCTGCGTAGGACATAATGGGGGTCATGGTGAAACCGGCCTCGTCAAGGCCGGCGCGCAGAGCTGCCACACGTCCGTCCATCATGTCTGAGGGGGCTACCATGTCTGAACCGGCCCGCGCCTGACTCACGGCAGTGCGGGTGAGCAGATCCAGGCTGGGATCATTGAGTACCAGCCCCTCATGCGTCAGCACGCCGCAGTGTCCGTGGCTCATGTACTCACACAGACACACGTCGGTGATAACGAAGAGCCTGGGAAAGCGCTGCTTGAGCAGACGCACCGCTGTCTGCACAATACCGTTCTCGGCCCAGGCCTGACAGGCCTTCTCATCCTTCGCTGCGGGAATACCGAAAAGCAGGATGGAATGCAGGCCGTTGTCAACGGCCCTGGCTACGCGTTCCTCGAGTTTGCTCAAGGACAGCTGAAACTGTCCTGGCATGGAGGCAATGGGCTTTTCCAGGGACTGGTCCTCTGTCTCCACAACAAAATAGGGCATGATGAGATCTTCCCGCATAATGGGGTTGGTCTCTCTGAAGAAGGCGCGCATTTCCGACGTCTGGCGCAATCGACGACCGCGGTGAAATGCCATCATAATCTGAACTCCCTGTGCGTCGCCAGACGGCCGGCCCCATGGGAAAAGGGGCACGTGTACGCGCTCCCTGGCGAAACGACACCATGACGAACGGGATTTATTTGAGACCGATTTCCTCGTCCGTGAGATAACATGCAGGATCCTGGGCCCACACGTCGCCATAATAGGCTTCAGCGCGGGCGCGGAAATTGCCGCCGCAAATCTTCAGGAAGCGGCACTGACTGCAGCGGCCGCCTACGTACTGCTTCTTGTCCTTGAGCTTGTGCAGAAGCTCTATGCCGGGATCGTCCCAGATCTGGGAAAACGGCCGCTCAAGCACATTGCCAAAGGCGTGCTGGCGCCAGAACTGGTCGGCGTGCACCCTGCCGTCCCAGGAAATACAGCCTATGCCGCGCCCGGAATTGTTGCCTTCATTGTACTGCAGCAACTTGAAAACTTCCTCGGCGCGCTTGGGATTTTCGCGCTGGAGACGCATCCACAGGTAGGGGCCGTCGGCGTGATTATCCACAGTGAGGATTTCCTTGGGCTTGCCCTCATCAAAGCAGCGGCGGGTCTCGTCAAGGATGAGATCCACGCAGGCCCTGGTTTCTGCATGATCCAGGTCCTCCTTGATAAGATCCGAACCGCGACCTGAGTAGACCAGGTGATAAAAACACGCACGCGGCACTTCCATATCACGCAACAGCTGAAAGATCCCCGGGATCTCGGCCACGTTCTTCTTGTTGATGGTGAAGCGCAGCCCTACCTTGAGTCCTTCGGCCTTGCAGTTTTCCATGCCCTGCAGGGCTTTGCGGAAGGAACCCCGCATACCCCGGAAGTGGTCGTGCACAGCCTCCATGCCATCCAGGGAAATCCCCACGTAGGAAAGCCCCACGTCACGCAGCTCCCGGGCCTTGCTCTTGGTGATTAAGGTTCCGTTGGTGGAAATGACGGCACGCATGCCGCGGGACCTGGCGTGACTGGCCAGTTCCACAAGATCTTCGCGCACCAGCGGCTCGCCGCCTGAAAAGAGCATGACCGGACAGCCGTAGGCTGCCAGATCGTCGATCATGGCCTTGGCTGTTTCGGTATCGATATCATCCCTGCCATCCAGACTGACGGCCTGGGCGTAGCAGTGCACACAGCGCAGATTACATCGTTTGGTCATGTTCCAGACCACCACCGGCTTCTTGTCCCTGGAGAACTGAAGCAGATGGGATGGCAGTTTGCCAGAATGACGACCGTAACGGAGGACGTCGGCTTCTTCAGCCTGGCCGCAGTACAATTTTGAGATGCCTATCATATGTTGTTCATGCCATTCCCGCTCGGGCGGGCACGCCTCCTTGTACAGTGTGCAAACTACAGCAGGCCCCACGGCCCGAAACAGAAAGGGCCGCCAGGCATCTTGGAGGGCGCCTGGCGGTATTCTGTCAGTCTGCAATCAAAGCTTGTCTCGCAGCATTTCCTGTGCTCTGGTCACGGCATTTGACACGCCGCTGACATCACTGCCGCCGGCCTGAGCCAGATCCGGCCGCCCACCGCCACCGGATCCGCCGCACAGCGGGGAAATCTCCCTGACAATAGACGGTGCTGTCAGACGATCATGCAAATCCTTCGATACAAAGGCAAGGATATTGACCTTGCCCCCTTCATGGCCGAAGAGGACACAGACTGTGGCTGCAGTCACCCGCGAGCGGATATCGTCCATGAGCGCACGCATGGCCTTGACATTAATGTCCTCAAGAGAGGCGCTTATGAAGGCCGCGCCGTTGACGGTCACAGCACCTTTGACAATGTCAGCTGCGGACAGGGACGCTGCTGCGGCCCTGGTGCTGGCCTTCTCCAGCTTGCGCACCCTGGCCTGCAAGGCCTCCACGCGTTCCTCAAGCTGCTCGGGCCTGGCCTTGAGGTCATGAGAGAGACGGTTAAGCACCTCGCGTTGCGTGCGCACGTACTCAAAGGCGTTTAGCCCGGTACAGGCCTCGATACGACGCACGCCGGCGGCCACGCCGCTTTCCGAAACAATGAGGAACTGGCCGGCCTGGCCGCTGCGGGACAGATGGGTGCCGCCACACAGCTCCCTGGAGAAATCACTGTTCTCGTCGCCTATGCTGACAACGCGTACGCTGTCGCCATATTTCTCCTCAAAGAGCGCCATGGCTCCCGAGGCCAGGGCCTCGTCATGGGTCATCACCCGGGTGGTCACGGCCATGTCGTCCAGCAGCGCCATGTTGACCTCTTGCTCAACACTGGCCAGCTCCTGCGGCGTCATGGCAGCAATATGACTGAAATCAAAGCGCAGACGGTCCGGCCCAACCAAGGAGCCCTTCTGATGGACATGCGTGCCCAGCACCTTGCGCAGAGCCGCATGCAGAAGATGCGTACAGGTGTGGTTGCGGGCAGTGGCCATGCGCTTGGCCTTGTCCACCTCAAGGAAGACTTCCCTGTCGAGACACAGACGTCCCTCATCCACTCTGACCATATGCACTGTCAGGGCAGGCTGCGGCTTCAGCGTGTCCAGCACGCTGGCCTTCATGTGCTCCCCCTCATCGGTTATGACGCCCGTGTCACCCACCTGGCCGCCAGACTCACCGTAGAAGGGAGTTACGTTCGTGACCATGTAGCCTTTGCCGCCGGCCGCAATGCTCTCCACTGCGCTGCCCTCTTCGTCAAGCAGGGCAACCACCCGTCCGCTGCCGCACAAGGTGTCGTAGCCGACAAAACGGCTTTCAATTCCGTCTCCGGCAAGGCGACTGAAAACAGCCTGACCGCCGTCAGCGCCCTGCCCGAGCAGACCGCCCTTTTTCATGCTTTCCTTGGCTCTGGCACGCTGTTCGTTCATCAGCGTGACAAAGCCATCTTCGTCCACACTGAAACCTTGTTTGAGCGCCACGTCTGTGACAATGTCCAGGGGAAAGCCGTAGGTGTCAGCCAGCTGGAAGCAGATGACTCCGGGAATGATCTTCTCTCCCTTTTCGCGCAGCGTGTCCATCTCAGCTTCAAGCAGGCGCAGGCCCTTGGCCAGAGTGGCTGAGAAGCGCACTTCCTCCTGATGCACTACGCGGGCGATGAAGGCCTCATTCTCCCTGAGCTCGGGATAGTCGTCTCCCATGATTTCCACGACTTTGCCCATGACCTTATAGAGCATGGGCTCGTCTACGCCGATGAGGGTGGCAAAACGCAGAGCGCGGCGCAACAGACGGCGCAGCACGTAGCCGCGTCCCTCGTTGGAAGGCAGTGTGCCGTCGGCGATGAGGAATGCCGCTGCGCGGGAGTGGTCTGCAATGACACGCAAAGCCGTGTCCACGTCATTGGTGTCGGGCTCACTGAAGGAATAGGTGACGCCGGCCAGGGATGCGGCATACTGGATAATGCCCTGGAAGAGATCCGAGTCAAAGTTGGACGTCTTGCCCTGACAGACTGCGGCAATGCGCTCAAGCCCCATGCCTGTGTCGATATTGGGCTTGGCTAGGAGCACACGCGTGCCGTCGGCCATTTGCTCGAACTGCGTGAACACCAGATTCCAAATTTCCAGAAAGCGGTCGCAGTCGCATTTGCCAATGCCGCAATTCGGGCCACAGGACATGTGTTCGCCCTGGTCAATGTAGATTTCCGAACAGGGACCGCAGGGACCGGTGTCGCCCATGGTCCAGAAGTTATCCTTCTCTCCCATGCGCACAATGCGGTCCTCAGGCAGTCCGGCTATCTCGCGCCAGAGGGCTGCGGCCTCGTCGTCGTCCATAAAGATGGTCACCCACAGCTTGTCGGCTGGCAGCGCAAGCTCCTTTGTGCAGAACTCCCACGCCCAGGCTATGGCCTCCTTCTTGAAGTAGTCACCAAAGGAGAAGTTGCCCAGCATTTCAAAAAAGGTGTGGTGACGGGCAGTGCGGCCGACATTTTCAAGGTCGTTGTGCTTGCCGGACACGCGCAGGCACTTCTGTGAGGAAGCGGCGCGTGTATAGTCCCGGATCTCCTCACCAGTATAGCATTTTTTGAACTGCACCATGCCCGCGTTGGTAAAGAGCAGAGTAGGATCGTTCGGCGGAATCAGCGGGGCCGAAGGGACAATTTCATGGCCGCGTTTGCGGAAGAATTCGAGGAAACGACGACGTATATCCTGAGGACTGAGCATAGTCATAAGCTCCGTGCTGCATAGGGGAAAGGGCGCCCGGGGCCGGCCCCGGGCGCCACTGGAAAACATTATTCAAAACCGGGATATTCCTGTGGTCGCTCGGCGTCTGCAAACGAGTTTTCCACATCCTCCTGTCTGGCCTCGGGTTCCAGGGGCAGAGGCTCTCCCATGGGTGCCACGGTATTGGCCTCCGCCTCGTTGATGGATGGCATGCCCAGGAAGGCGCGCACGTCGTTCTCGATGCGGTTGCGCAGTTCCTCGTCCTCGTTGATGAGTTCGCGGACGCGCTCACGGCCCTGACCAAGCTTTTCGCCCTTGTAGGCGAACCATGAGCCGCTTTTGTCGACGATATTGCCGGCGACACCCAGATCGATGAGTTCGCCGGCGCGGGAAATCCCCTTGCCGTACATGATATCAAAATTGGCAACGCGGAAGGGCGGCGCCACCTTGTTCTTGACAACCTTGGCCTTGGTCAGGCTGCCGATGGGATTATCCTTGCCGTCCTTGATGGAGCCAACGCGACGGATATCAATGCGCACGGACGAATAGAATTTAAGGGCGTTGCCGCCTGTGGTCGTCTCGGGATTGCCCACGTAGGGACCATTGCCAATCTTCATGCGAATCTGGTTGATGAAGATGATTGCGGTGTTGGAACGGTGAATAGTGCCTGTCAGACGGCGCATGGCATGGGACATCAGCCGGGCGTGACCGCCGACCTGCATGTTGCCCATGTCGCCGTTGAGCTCGCTCTGCGGCACCAGGGCTGCAACCGAGTCAATAACCACCAGCTCCACTGCTGCAGAACGCACCAGCATGTCAGCAATTTGCAGGGCCTGCTCTCCGTAGTCCGGTTGTGACACCAGCAGTTCGTCCGTGTTGACACCCAGGGCCTTTGCATAGGAAACGTCCAGGGCGTGTTCGGCGTCTACAAAGGCACACGTGCCGCCGCGCCTCTGGCACTCGGCGATGATGTGCAGGGTCAGGGTAGTCTTGCCCGAGGACTCGGGACCGAAAATCTCAGTCACTCTTCCCCGGGGAATGCCGCCTACACCCAGGGCCATGTCAAGGCCCAGCGAGCCTGTGGGGATCACGGGAACGGCAGTGACAACACTGTCTGAAAGACGCATCACTGACCCTTTGCCAAATTTACGCTCGATAGTGGTCAACGCTGTGGCAAGAGCATTGCTTCTGGCGTCTTCTGCGGCTGTTACCGGCTTTCTGGCCATAGAGTACTCCATATTGGTTGAGGGCAAATGTAAAAAAAAAACGCAATAATTTCACTAAAGCATAGACGTTAGCATTCATTGACAAGCAAGGCAAGAGCCTGTTTCCCGGCCATTTTATAGAAATTCCGGAAAGATTATACGAACAATAGCGGAAGATATTTCATGCAATTTT
>CAZJPT010000096.1:0-7143 GCA_964547835.1 uncultured Desulfovibrio sp. | reverse complement strand
GTCTTCATCACGCGCCTGCCCGAGCGCGGCAGCAAGATTGACCGCTCCCTCATCACCCCCCTGCAGACCGTGTATTTCTACCTGGTCTGGTTTGTCTTTGTGCTCTTTGTGCTGCGTTCCCTGGGCATGAATCTGAGCAACCTCGCGGTTATTGCCGGCGGTCTCTCCGTCGGCATCGGCTTCGGCCTGCAGACCATTGTCAACAACTTCATCTCCGGCATCATCCTCATCTTCAGCCGTACCCTGCAGGTTGGCGACATTGTGGAGGTAGGCGGCGTGGTCGGTCACATCAAGCAGATCACTGTGCGCGCTACAGTTATCGAGACCTATGACTCGGCCATTATCTACGTGCCCAACTCGGCATTTGTTTCTGGCAACCTCACCAACTGGACGAGCAACAGCCGTTCCTGCCGGCAGCACGTTTTTGTGAGTGTGGCCTATGGATCGGATCCGCAGCAGGTTGTCAAAGTGCTGCTGGACATCTGCAACAAGCACCGGGATACTCTGGCTTTTCCAAAACCATCTGTCCTTTTCCGGAATTTCGGGGAATCCAATCTGGATTTCAGGCTGAGCTTCTGGGTCAAGGATTATGACATGGGCTCGCGCGTGGCTTCGGATATTCGCTTCCTCATCAACACGCGCTTCCAGGAAGAAGGCATAGAAATGGCTTATCCCACTGTTGACGTTCATCTGGCAGAAAGCCCAAAGTCAAAACCAGCGGCTCAGGCTTCACTCTCACGCCTGCCTGTTGTACACAGAAAATATCGTGTTCCGCGGCGCAGGCGCCCGCTCTCGGGGCTGCCGGCCGTACGGTCTCGCGGGGAAGCGTCCCCGCGCATGTGACAGGCGTATGCAAGAATAAGAGGAGATCTCAAAACTCTGGATACACCATCTTAACACACTGCTTTTATGTACAGTCTTGTGCGTTTTGAGACGTCCTCTAAAACTTCGAGGTGCGTATGATCCGCAGAGCAAACGAAAACGTTTCTTTTATCAAGGCAGTGCCCGACAACAAAGGGCAGGCCGGTCATGTGCAGATCCTTAACGACGGTGAATTCTGCGGCAAGGGTCGGCTCTTCAACAAAATCACCCTCACCCCCGGGGCTTCGGTTGCCGGGCATCGCCACGAGGGAGAGTTTGAGGTCTATTATTTGCTGAGTGGCAGCGGCGTCTACACAGATAATGACAAGGAAATTCAGGTCGGTCCCGGTGACGTCATGATCTGTCCGGATGGCGGGTATCACGCCTTGGTCAACACCGGTGACAAGGACCTGGTCTTTATTGCCCTCATTCTCTTCTGCAACTAGCATATTTTCATATTGACAGAGGCACGATACAATATACCTTCATCTGTGCAATGAGAGAGGGTGATGCGGTGATTGCTACCAGTATCATGGCTGCATCGTTGCATGCAGACATGCCGTCCAGTGTATCAGTTTAATTTGAAACAGCTGCAGCGGCGCCGCCAGGACGGCAGCAACAGGGTACGCCGCACATCCAGCCCTGTGCAAACACGACAGGGTCCGCCCGTCATTTGCGACGGACGGGCCCTGAAGCATCTGCACAAGGGTGATCGACAGACAGGAACGTCAGACGAACGCTCCGGGCAATCCCAACACAAATAGACAACTGCCCCTCTGGCTTCTCATCAAGGGGCTCTGCTCCCCCTGGTGCCGGGACCGTGCTCTGACATCCTGGCATGGCCGTGAGGACACGGGCTGTCTCATTTGGGATAATACGAGAAAGCGCGTGTGTGCCGGCTTCGCTTTTTTGAAGGCAGAGCGCGCAATGGCAAAATAAAATTTTTTTCAAAAATTGTTGACAGCCTAAAATAAAATTATTTATTCCTGTCTCATCCATGGCAGGGCAGGCCCCGCAGCCCTCACAAACCGTATCCTCAAATGGTGAGACATGACGAAGAAGTAGAATGAGCGCAGGAACAAGGGCGCACGCCGCCAGTACACACATGAATTCGTTGACAGACTGATCAAGGCGCTGGATGCCTGGCAGCCGGATCCGGCAAAGCAGAAGTTATGGCTGCGCGGTGTGGTGCGGGAGGCATTGGCACACATTCAGGCAATGCGCAGCCGTGGGGCTGCGCTGGCAGATATTGTGGAGGTCTTTGCGAGTCTGGACGCTTCCATAACCAGGGGAACCCTTTCCAGATACATCAGCGCTTGTGCAAAGGAGATGCAGGACAGCAATGCGGTGCAGCAGACAGCAACCACAGCCGCAGCCACAGCCACAGGAGCAGTCACACAGGCAGCAGCCGGCATGTCCCGGGTTTGTGCTTCGTGCATGCCGGCGCAGGAAGACGATGCAAAAGACAGTGCGCCCGCGGCGGCATGTCTGTCTTCTGACAGCACGGATGCTGCTGCGCATCTCATCCCGACGGGGAGCTCTGCTGATGCAGGCGCAGCGCCGCCTTTTCTCCTGGCCTTGCCGGAGGGCACTGCCGCTCTGCAGCACGGCGCGCAGTCTGGCGTGACGTCCTTTTCAACTGGCGCAGTCGTTGCTGAATCTGTTCTTGCGCCAGGCGTCGTGAGGGTGCCTGTCAGCGCGGCACCACTGCTGAAGGATTCTGTGTGTCCTGGGTCCGCAGTCAGGGAAAGCCGTCGTGAGCGAAAGGCACGTCGGCGCAGGGAACGCTCCCGCATGCGATGCGCCTGAGCCTTCGCGCAGTCTGAGTCTCCAGAACCGGGGCACCTGCGTCCATGGCGTCAGCTGGGGAGACTGAACCGTGCTGACGTGTCACAGGGCGCAGGCGGTGTCCGGTCATGAAGTTCCTGCCGGCATACCCTTTGACGGACAGAGTCATGAAAGCGTGAATGGTCTTTCGAGCTTTTTGATGGCGGGCACATGGTCCCTTGCCCACAGGCAGCAGGATGGCGGCAGGACCATGCCGTATCCACAGGCCAGTACAACAGCTCCGGCATGGTGTCCTCTGTGCACCACCGCGGCCTGCCGGCTCCTGCCGGCAGGGAACCAGCCCTGTGAGGAAAGATGTCCTGGGAAGCACGAAGGCCTCCGGGCCCGTTCTGTGGCCTCGGTCAGGGCGTGCGCTTCACACATCCAAGACCGAGAAAGTCTGTCTCCAGAATGTTGCGCGTGACGTCGGACGTTACGGCAGCATGCCCCTTCCATTCTGTGATGACGCGGTGGACGCGTTCCATGTCAATGTATCCCAGCAGACCATTCCAGGCGCTGCACAACTCGCGCAGAATGCGGGCAGCCGTCACCTCGCCGGCATGCAGACCGTCCAGAAATTCGCAGGCATTGCCATCTATATAGCGCGGGTCATAGCTGTTCATCAGAGGAATACCTCTGATTTCCAGCTCATGAAGCAGATTGTACAGATGCGGATACTCTGCGGCGCGTTCCTGCAGGGCGTCCAGGACCGGGCCTGGCAGCGGAGCCAGGAAGACCAGCGGTGTCACGCCACGGCCGCGCAGACGGAAATAGATGTCAGCGAAGGCGTCCAGGTGCGCAGCACTGACCCTGGACTGGGGCGCGAATTCGCCAGTCTGCCGGCGTACCCTGTCAAGAGTGCGCTTGAAGCCTGTGTCCTCGGAACGCAATGTGAGCGCGTCACCGGCGTACCAGGAACCGTCAGGTCCCCATCCGCTCTGGTGGAACTGTGCCCTGATGCCGTAGCGGTTGTTGGAAAAGTCCAGAAAAAGAAACTGTGAAAGGCTGATGCGCCCCTCCATAAGATTCCGGATGGGCATGCGCAGAGCTTCCAGCGTGCTCCCCCGCGGCGTCAGGGACAAGTGGCTTCTGTCAAAGGGATCAGTCTCCCAGGCCGTGGAGAACCACCAGAAGTCCAGGGCCAGCAGAATGACATCGGGCTTGTGTCTGGCCAGCATTTCGTCCAGTCCCTGGCGCAGGGTGGAGATGGAATCTGCAGTACCGCACATGTTGATCATGGGCTTTGTGAAAATGGACTGGCGTGCGGCTGCCATGCCGGCAGAGCCGGCCAGCACGACAACCGGCTGGCGCGCCTCGTAAAGCGTGAGCTTGTAGGGGAGATCGTCCGTGCCCCTGGTGCTGAGGCCGGAGCCGTAGAGGGCAAATTCCTGTTTCTGCGCCGCGACGGCGCGCCCTACGCCCACGTCACCACTCAGATAGAGCCAGGCGCCGGCTATGGGTAAGGCCACTACAAGTCCCAGTGCGGCCAGAAAGGTCAGAACGATGAAAAAACGTTTGAGCCAGGAGCCCGCTGCCCTGTCGTCGCCAAGGTAACCGTTCATGCGCTATCCTTCGGAAGATATGCGGATGTTAGAAAAGGAAGGGTCTGGTGTTGTCCATGACTGCCAGGCAGGTCAGCAGTGCAGCAGCCAGCACAAAGGCCCATGTGCCGCTGAAGCGGAAGGACAGCCAGGCGCGGCTGCCGTCCTTACGCCCCATGAAGACGGATCTGGCGGGTGGCAGCACAAAGACAGCCAGCAGACCGGTCAGCAGGGGGACAGCGCTGGTCCAGGACGTGAAGTAGTCGTTGACAAACCAGACGTCCATGCCGCCGATGGCGAAGAGGGCACGGTAGATTTCCAGAGCGTCGCCCGGACTGGCACTGCGAAAGACCACCCAGGAGAGGGTCACCAGAACAAAGGTGATCATCGTGCAGACAATTCGTACGGGCAGGTAGATGGCTGTGTCCTCACCGTCCGGGGAGCGGAGGGAGCGCAGGGCCACGTTTACACTCAGGAAGAAGAGATGGATGCCGGCCCAGATGAGAAAGGTCACATTGGAACCGTGCCACAGACCCGCTACGGCCAGGGTTATGGCCATGGCTGCAAAAAGGCGCGCCGGACCGGGCCAGCTGCCGGCTATGGCAGTGAAGATACAGTCGCGCAGCCAGGCTGAAAAGGTGATGTGCCAACGGCGCCAGAATTCGATGAAGCTCTGGGCGCGGTAGGGCGAGGCAAAGTTGTCGGGCAGGCGCAGGCCGCAAAGGCAGGCAACACCAAGAGCCATGTCCATGCAGGCGGAAAAGTCAAAGTATATCTGCAGGGAAAACGAGAGGACGCCCATCCAGGCCTCGGATGTACTCACGGACAGACCAGATGCCACGGAGTCAAAAATGACGTCTGCGTGGGCTCCCAGCCAGTCAGCCAGCAGCACCTTTTTGGCGAGACCGGTCACAAAGAGAGCGATGGCGCAGGTCGTGCGGGCCATTCCGGGCGCGTGCAGACTGTCAAACTGCCTCCCCATCTGTTCGTAACGCACAATGGGGCCGGCCAGCAGGCAGGGGAAGCACAGGGAAAAGAGATAGTGGCGGAACAGCCCCTCAGGCTCGATGTGGCGCCGGTAGATGCTGGTGAGCCATGCTGTCTGCACAAGCACCCAGAACGAAAGGCCGGCTGTTCTTGCCGTTTCCAGGGTGAAGCCGTCGCTGGCAGGTGGAAGGAGTGCGGCTAACCAGGCGGTCAGCGCAGAGCTGGCTGTCTGCACCTCAATTCCTGTTGCTGACGCGACAAGAGGCAGGCAGCGTGTCAGAATGAGGGGACTCATATTGCACAGAAAAGCCAGAGCCAGGATGGAGCGACGGCGCAGGGAACCGTCACGTTCACCAGGTGCAGCCAGGACAAGCCCAAAGGCGTAATTAACGGGAATCAGCACTGCAAAGAGCAGCAGTGCTGCAGGTGAAGCCCACAGGCAGAACAGGACGGAGAAGACCAGGAGAATGCTTCCCAGGCTTTCACGGTGCACGATGGCAGCGCCCCGCCACACGGCCACAAAGACCGGCAGAAAGATGAGGACAAAACTGTAGCTGTCAAAAGGCATGTGTTCTCCTGCTCAAATGGCCCGTCCGGACCGTGACAGTCCGCTTGACGCACGGCGCGTGCCTGTGCCAGACCTGCTCTAGTCTCCCTTTATTCAACGCCAGCGGCATGGCCCGCGCTCTGCGGCATTCCGTGACATGGTGCTAACCTCTACAACAGGCGGCTGCAAAGATCCAGAACGCAACCTTTTCGGAAGCGCCCTGATCCGGCGCTGACGGCCGCCCATGCAGGAGCTGCCTTGTCTTCTTTTCCCTGGCCGGCTCATACCCGGCGCACGCCCGTGCTGCCTGTTTTTTTGCCCTTTGCCGGCTGTCCTTCGCGATGCGTCTACTGCGCGCAGGATCTGCAGACGGCCAGTGAGCTTTTGTCGATCGAAACGGCCTTGAGCCCGGCGCCGGACATGCTGCGGCAGCGGGCAGAGCAGGGGCTTCCACCTGCGGAACTCGCCTTTTATGGGGGGACGTTTACGGCCCAGGATGAGGCAACCTTTGCTCGCTGCCTTGCAGCCGTACGGACCTGGATGCAGGAGGGCCTGCTGACTGGCTGGCGCTGCTCTACCAGGCCGGATGCTCTGGACAGTGACAGGCTCGGCAGAATGCGTGATGCCGGCTGTCAGTGCGTGGAGCTGGGCGTGCAGAGTTTTTCTGACGCTGTGCTTGCGGCCAGCCGGCGCGGCTATGACGGCGAGACTGCGCGGCGCGGCACGGAACTTGTCAAAAGCTTTGGCTTTATCTGCGGGGTACAGCTGCTGCCCGGGCTTCCAGGCTCCACGACAGAGGGGTTTCTTGCAGATGTTGAGCAGTCCCTTCAGCTTGGCTGTGATCTGCTGCGCTTCTATCCCTGTCTTGTTGTCAGGGGTACGGTCCTGGCACGCTGGTATGCCCAGGGGCGCTTTGTTCCCTGGGATGAAGCCACTACCATAGAAACACTGGCCAGGGGATTTGCCAGCGCCAGTCTGCATGGTGTGCCGGTGACGCGTCTTGGTGTGGCTGAGGAAAAAACTTTTGAAGAAAATGTGGTGGCCGGCCCCAGAATACCTGATCTGGGCACAAAGGTTCGCTCACTGGCCCTGTACCACACTCTCTGCCAGCACGTGCCGCAGGGCAGGCGCGTGCGACGGGCCGTCCTGCCCAGGAATGCACAGGGATATCTTTACGGTCATGGCGGCGCCATGCGCAAGCGGCTGGCTGAGCTTGGTCTGACGCCTGCGAACTTGTCCTGGCATGATGCGGGGTGCGTGATGCTGGAACTCGCAGAGCATTCTTGACGTTCGTCAACCAGGAGCTTCTTTCTGTTGTTTTGTGATACCTAAATTTTCACGAAAAGGACACACAGGCAAGCCCGACTCGCTGACGGAGCG
>CAZJPT010000095.1:0-7160 GCA_964547835.1 uncultured Desulfovibrio sp. | reverse complement strand
CTTCAAAATGCACATCTCTTCCGCCACAGGGCAGCCAAAATGTCTCTTCTCAAACGGAACGCTAACGTGGTCCGAAGATGTCTGTGCCCACGCGCACCATGGTAGCACCTTCAGCCACTGCCCACTCAAAGTCGCCGGACATGCCCATGGAGAGCTCGGGCAGGGCAAGCCCGGTCGCTTCCCTTGCGCGTTCCGCTATGGTTCGCAACAGGGCGAAATAGGGGCGCGCCGCCTCGCCGGCATCGAAGACCGGGGGGATACACATAAATCCCAGGGGCTCGATATGCGGGCAGTCTTCCTGCAGTCTGTTCAGCAGTGCGGGCAACTCTGAGCGGGCAAGGCCGGTTTTACTGGCTTCCTCACCCACGTTCACCTCTATGAGGACTTTCTGTGTCACATGCAGGTCAGTACAACGCTTTTCCAGCTCCAGAGCCAGCTTCTCAGAGTCCAGACTCTGCACTAGGGCAAAGGCACCGGCTACCTGTGCAGCCTTGCGCGTCTGCACATGGCCTATCATATGCCAGCGCAGTTTCCCGGCCAGTTCCGGGTCGAAATGCTCCACATCAGAGCGCTTGGCCCGGGCCTCCTGGACATAGTTCTCACCAAAGTCCCGCTGCCCCATTGCCGCCAGGGCAGCCACCATGTCCGCTCCATGCAGCTTGGAAACCGCCACCAGACACACTTCATCCCTTGTCCGGCAGGACGCGGCCAGGGCTTTGTCCAGTCGTTCCAAAACCATCGCATAACGGACACGCAGGGCCTCAAGCTGCTCTTTATCCATCGTCCCCCAGTCCTCCTCTGTAGTCTGACTCCAGGACGTCTCCGAAAAACATGGCGTCGCTGTGCCAGTTCTCGCGCACCTTTACCCAGAGATCAAGGTGCACCTTCCTGCCCAGCAGCGTCTGTATGTCCGCCCTGGCCTCTGAACCTATTTTTTTGATCATGGAACCCTGATTGCCAATGACCATGGCCTTGTGCATGGGGCGGCTCACGTAGATGGTGGCGTAGATGACAATCTGTGGCATATCAAGTGACTCTTCCCAGCGGTCAATGGCCACGGCCGTGGCGTATGGAACCTCGGCACGCAGGTGGAGGAAGAGTTTCTCGCGAATTAATTCGGAGACCATGAAGCGTACCGGCAGGGTGGATATCTGATCCTCAGGATACTGAGCCGGCCGCTGTGGCAAACGCTCCCGGATGAGTTCCTTAAGGTCGCTGACACCGTCTTCCTTCAGAGCTGACATGGGGAAGATCTCGGCCTTGGGCCAGATCTCGGACAGCTCATTGAGCAGCGGCAGCATGCGACTTTTGTCGGCAAAAAGGTCAACTTTGTTGACCACAACAATCATGGGTCTGGTCTCGCCCTCCAGGGCATTTCTGACAGGCTCGAGATCCTTCTCCAGATATTCCGGATGCAGAATGTAGGTATGGGCGTCAAGGACCAGCATGACGACCTCAGCCTGCTGCAGACCGTCACGAGCTGCTCGCAGCATACTGGTGCTGAGCAGGCCGCGCCCCCGGCTGAGACCAGGCGTATCAATGAAGATGGCCTGCATGCCGGGTTCAGTCATGATGCCGACAATCTGGTTGCGCGTTGTCTGCGGCCTGGGGGTGACAATGGTCACCTTCTGCTGCATGAGCGTATTCAGCAGGGTTGATTTGCCTGCGTTGGGCGGCCCCATGATGGCAACCCAGCCGCAGCGGTGCTGGCTTATGTTCACGTTAGTGCTCCTGTATTGTTCCTGCTGCGCAGGCTGCGTTATGCTTGGTTTCCCAGGGAGCGCGCGACTTCGTCGGGATAAAGCGCCTCAATGCCGGCCTTGTAGTCCTCGAACCTGTCTTCCAGGACAGCTTCACGTGCGCCACGCACCAGGTTAAGATAATAGGCAAGGTTGTGCAGTGAGTTGAGCCTGAAACTCAACAGTTCCCCGCTGACGTAGAGGTGACGCAGATAAGCCCGGGAAAAAGTCCGGCACGTGTAGCAGGAGCAGGCCGGATCCAGGGGACCGTCGTCCTCGGCGTATCTGGCTCCTCTGATATTGATTTTCCCCACAGATGTATAGAGCGTTCCGTTACGGGCGTTTCTGGTAGGAAGGACGCAATCAAACATGTCTATACCGTGGCTGATACCAGTGACAATGTCGAGCGGTGTGCCTACGCCCATAAGGTAGCGGGGCTTGTGCCGAGGCAGCTGGCAGACCGTGTGTTCGAGCAGTTCGTACATCTCATACTTGCTTTCGCCCACGGAAAGCCCGCCGATGGCAAAGCCGTCAAAGTCCATGGCACAGATTTCCTCCACCGAGCGGGTGCGCAGGTCCTTGAAAAATCCGCCCTGGGTGATACCGAAAATAAGATTCGGAGCAGTTCCAGACGGATAGGCTTGTAATGCGCGCCTGGCCCATCTTGTCGTCATGGCCAGACTCTTTTCGGTATAGACATAATCGGCACCATAAGGAACACACTCGTCCAGTACCATCATCACGTCAGAATTGAGGGCCCGCTGTATGTCCATGACTTTCTCGGGCGTGAACAAGTGCTTCGAACCGTCCAGATGTGAGGAAAACTCGACGCCCTCCTCGCGGATACGGCGCAGCTCGCTCAGGCTGAAGACCTGAAAACCGCCACTGTCCGTGAGAATGGCACCATGCCAGGAGGCAAAGCCATGCAGTCCGCCGTGGCGCTTCACAAGTTCGTGCCCGGGGCGCAGATAAAGATGATAGGTATTCCCAAGGATGATGGGTGCTCCGACAGCAGCCAGATCGTCCGGGGCCATGGCCTTGACCGAACCTGCGGTGCCCACGGGCATGAATATGGGAGTTGGAATGGTGCCATGGGCTGTATGCAGGAAACCGGCCCGCGCCGCCCCGCTCTCGTGCACGAGCTCGAAAGATCCCGCCATGTCTCCTCCTGTCCGGCCGTTGGCCAGTTGTGTTATTGGTGACCTCTTTTCGCCCAATTCATGTTGCTGCGCAAGTGGGATCAAGGCGCCTGCAAGCGCACGCCGGCTTTGCTGACCATAGCTTGCCTCTGCTGAAGCAACAATGTAGAAAACGCCCAGAACAGAAACGCCCTCCCGACCGCGGACATACAATACACGGCCGCAGCCGGAGTCGACACTCAAGGAAGCACCATGTCCTGCGCATTTTCACCGGCTCGATGTCATATTGATCTTTCCGCCCTTCTCCGCAACTTCAGCCGCTGCGGCAATCCTGAAAACCTTATGCCCGTTGTCAAATCTGATGCTTACGGCCACGGTCTGCTGCGCGTGACGCAGGCTCTTACCGGCGCCGGCGCACGTCGTTTTGCCGTAGGCACGCCTGATGAGGGACGCTATTTGCGCGAGCAGGGACAACGCGGACTTATCCTGCCTCTTCTGCCACCACTGAGCGACGAGGACTGGGCTGTGACCAGACACTATGCGCTGACGGCACTTGTCTGCTCCTTTGAAGAGCTCGAGCGTGCAGCCAGCATTGGCACTGGCACCGATCCCCTGCCTGTAGCCATCAAGCTGGAAACAGGCATGCACCGCCTGGGCTTTCGCGAGGAGCAGCTGCCCGCTCTCATCGACAAGCTGCACGCCACGCCCACCCTGCGTCCTGTCATGACCGTTTCGCATTGCTCGTGTGCGGACATTCCCGAAAAACAGACTGTCACCACCTCGCAGATCTGTCTTTTTTCCGAGATGGCAGGCACGCTGCGCAACGCCTTTGCGGATATAGACCGCAGCCTTTTCAACTCTGCCGGCACACTGGAAACCAACTTCCGCTGCAACATCTGCGACATCGCCCGTCCGGGCATTGCGCTCTACGGCGGCAATCCCTTTGCAAACACCAGCCTCGCCCACCTGGGCAGGCATCTTGAGTGGGTCATGAGCCTGCAGAGCGTCGTGGTGCAGGTAACCGAGCTGCGCAAAGGCGAATCCGTATCCTACGGCCAGATCTTCACGGCAGACAGGAACATGCGCCTGGCCGTCGTGGCTGTGGGTTACGCAAACGGCGTACCCAGGTCGCTGTCCAACAGGATGCACGCTCTTATTCACGGCAGACGCGTCCGTCAGACAGGCCGTGTCTGCATGAACATGACCATGTTCGATGTGACGGATCTGCCCGGGGTACGCGACGGCGATGCAGTATGGCTTTTCGGGGGTGAGGCAGCCCCCGGAGAGACGCCTGTGACGCCACAGGAATGGGCAGACGCGACAGGCACCATCAGCTATGAAGTGCTCTGCGTGGTCGGAAGCATGAACAAGCGTGTCTACACCGCGTCCTGATGAAGCAGCACGTCGACAAAACGTCAATAAAAAGACGCCTTCGCCGGCAACGGCATGAAGGCGTCTTTCATTCTCTGTCTCCGGCGTCAGCGCAGGATGCCGTTTTCTGATGGAAGCGGTTCGTAGTTCAGAGTGAGATTCTCAAAGGAAGTGTACTCACACTGATAGAGCAGTTTGACCGTACCTACAGGCCCGTTGCGCTGTTTGCCGATAATGACTTCAGTGGGGCTGTTGAGCAGTCGCTGCGCCGGTTCCGAGGGGCTGTCTTCACCCTTGCGGCGTTTGGCGTAGACGTCGTCCCTGTAGAGAAACATGATCACGTCCGCATCCTGTTCTATGGCACCGGACTCACGCAAATCGCTCATGAGAGGACGCTTGTCATTGCGCTCCTCAAGCTTGCGGTTGAGCTGACTCAGGGCCACCACCGGCACATCCAGCTCCTTTGCCAGCGACTTGAGCGTACGGGAGATCTCGGAAATCTCCAGTTCGCGAGAGTTGAGCGCACGCGATGGGCGCATGAGCTGCAAATAGTCCACCAATATGAGGTCAAGACCGCTCCTGGCCTTCATACGTCTGGTCTTGGCACGCAGATCCAGAGTGCGCAGCGCTGGGGTGTCATCAATGAACAGATCAACCTCGAGCTTGTCAGCCGCCTGGTAAAGCGCCTTCCAGTCATCATCCCTCAGGTTGCGAGGCTGGCGTATCTTGTGCAGCGCCACCTTGGATACCATGGACATGAGACGGCCCTCAAGCTGATCCGCACTCATTTCCAGAGAAAAAAAAGCCACTTTACGACCAGCTACTGCCGCGTTGTAGGCAAGGTTGAGCGAAAAGGCTGTTTTTCCCATGGAGGGACGAGCCGCCACAATAATAAGATCTGACGCCTGCAGCCCGCCGGTAAGACGATCCAGGTCGTCAAAGCCCGTGGTGACACCGGTAAGAGCGCCCTCATTCTGGGCCACTGCGTCCAGCTTGTTGAAAAAAGCATCGCGCAAGGTGGCCACTGAAACCAGGTCGTTTGACGACACTGATTTCTCGGCAATGGTGAAGATGGAATGCTCGGCCTCGTCCAGCAGATTGTCCACCCTGTCATACGGCGTGTCATAGGTGGTGGACATGATGGTGGCGCAAGTGTCGATCAGCCTGCGCTGCATGGACTTGCTGCGCACCATATTGGCGTAGAACATGGCGTTCACGCCCAGGACTTCCTTGCCGTAGAGCACGTTGAGGTACTCGAGGCCGCCCGCTTCTTCCAGTCTGGCCTGGCTATGCAGCTTTTCGGATATGGTCTGCGGCGCGATGGGTGCCCGCTGCTGAAACAGCTCCCAGCAGGTTTGGAAGAGAAGCTGATGCTGAGGCACATAAAAATCGTCCGGCGTCAGCTGGGAGAAAATATCGTCCTGATATTTTTCGTAATGCAACAGACCCGCCAGCACTGCCTGCTCTGCCTCCTCATGGTAGGGAGGCATGCGAGTGACCAGTGCGTCGGCCGCCTGCTTCACCGTTTTTTTTGCAGGAACGCTCCCGGAGCCGGAGCTGGCGGGAGCGTTTGATTTCTCAGAGTCTTTACTCATAAAGCTCACAAGAAAGCTGGCAGGAACAAGGTTACTCCGCGACGTCCTCGCTGTCCCCGGCTGTAGCGGGAGCCTCGGCAGGAGTCTCCTCTTCCTCGACGACGGGCTGGTGGTCGGAAACAACCTTCAGCGTCAGTTCAGCAATGACATCCGCGTGCAGACGCACGCGCACGGGGAATTCACCCAGTGTACGGATGGGGCCATCAATCAGGATGCGGCGGCGGTCGATTTCCACGCCCTGAGCGGCAATGGCTTCGCCGATCATGGCAGTAGTCACGGAACCATACAGCTTATCGTTCTCGCCCACATGCATGGGAATGACCAGCTGCAGAGTCTCAAGCTTGCCGGCCAGGCCGCGGGCCTCGGCGCGCTGGGCATCCATCATGGCCTGCAGCTTCTTGCGCTCAAGCTCAAAAGACTTGAGATTGGCTTCAGTAGCCACCATGGCAAGGCCCTTGGGAAGCAGATAATTACGACCGTAGCCAGGCTTGACGGTAACGATATCACCAAGATTACCGAGATTTTCCACGTCGGCGCGAAGAATTATTTTCATTGCTGCGCCTCCTCAGATCATGCTCTTTTTCTTGACAGTGCTGTCATGCGTCGCGGTGTAGATGAGCAAGGCCATCTGGCGAGCACGCTTTATTTCGCGGGCCAGCAGACGCTGATGATGCGCACACGTGCCGGTAATGCGACGGGCAATAATCTTGCCGCGCTCAGTCACGAAATCACGCAGGATGTCAGCGCGCTTGTAGTTAAGGGGCAGTTCCTTGTCCGCGCAAAACCGGCAGAACTTGCGGCGCGGAGCAAATCTCTTTCTGAAAGCCATTATTCGCCCTCCCCGTTTTTCTTCTCTCCTGCTTCCTTGACGTCTTCGTCCAGACGCACGGTGAGGAACTTGTAAATGCTTTCGGCAGCAATACGGATGTTACGCTCCACCTCTGCCACCAGTGCATTGGGGCCACTGTAGATGAGGTTCACGTAATACCCGCGCATCTGCTTGCGCACGGGATAGGCAAGGTCACGCATGCCCCACTGATCGACCTGGTCGACCACACCGCCGTCACGCTCAATGATTTCCTTGAGCGTATTGAGGACGGCCTCGCGCCTGTCGGCCGGAAGCTCGGGCGACAGGAGGAGCAAAGTTTCAAATTTCCGCATGATTATCTCCTTACGGGTTGTGCAGCCCGCACGCTTTGTGCGAGCAAGGAAGATGCAATATAAGGAGGGGCCAGACAGGTGTCAAGGCTTTGACGACATGTGGGTGCAGATACGGAACTTGGGTTTTGGGCCAATTTGAGCCCCCTACAGCTTCG
>CAZJPT010000094.1:0-7178 GCA_964547835.1 uncultured Desulfovibrio sp. | reverse complement strand
CAGCAGCTGTGCAGCGCGCCGCTTCATCGCGTTCCTGATTCTCAAGGGCGTCGATGCGCGCTGCGACACCGTCAAACTGCCCGAGAGTTTGTTTCAGATTTTGCAGGTCCTGGCGCAGCGTGTCAGCATCCTGGCTTTTCTGATTGGCGATGACAGTCTCAAGCTTTTTCTCAAGTGCGCCCATGCGCTCGTCAGCAGCTGTGCAGCGCGCCGCTTCATCGCGTCCCTGATTCTCCAGAGCGTCGATGCGCGCTGCGACACCGTCAAACTGCCCGAGAGTTTGTTTCAGGTTTTGCAGGTCCTGGCGCAGCGTGTCAGCATCCTGCCTGGCAAGTTCGTCGAGTTTTTCTTCCAGGGCACCAAGCCGAGCTTCCAGGGCCGTTGGCAGCCGACCGGACAAATCACTTTCGAGAAGCGTGACATTGTTCACAGACGCGTCAAGATAGTTGTCTGTATTCTGGGAAGACGCAGTGTCATGGAGTGTGCTGGCCAGAACATTCACGCTTTTTTTGAGCGGCTTCAGCATGTCCTGCATCCGCACGCCCAGAGTCGCAGCCTCTGCGCTGCCTCCAGTGTGTTTTTCCGAAGTCTGGCTGACAGGTGGCTGATCAAATCCTTCAACAGTGCTCCAAGGGTATGAGACAGAGTGCTGATAGCTGTGAGTCTGCAACTCACCGGGAGCCGGATTTGTCGCAGCATCTCCTTCGTTCTCGGCGTCATGGAGCTTGTTGGCGTTATCCCTGTCAGGGACAGCGTCGGCATTGCCCAATCTCATTTCCGGCGTCAGGTCGATTGCTGTGGCGTTCACACCAGTCTGGAATTTGTCAGCCTGGCCGTCGGTCTGTTCAGATTTTGCTGTCGTGCTCCGGAGTCTGTCGGCGTCCAGCTGCTGACCATGGGGTGTGGCCGGGGAGCCTCTTTCGAGCAGATCGACTAATAAAACGACCTGTTCGTTACTGTCGCTGGAAGTCGCTGTCATAAAAAACCTCGTCGTACGGGAGTCTGATATTCACGATTGGCTGAACTGCCTGAGGATTTATTTTGTACAGCCCCTAAAATCAGGAAGCAAGGCAAAACTCAGGAAGCATCCGCAAATAACTTGGGCATTTTTCCCAATAGAGGTCACATGATGACCTTTCCGCAGGGTCCGCGTTTGCTCATTTGTTTGCGAACAGATCCTTAAGTTCATGCTGTGCTCATTGTCGAGCAGGCAGCTTCCGGAGGGGCTGTGCACAGGCATTTTGCCTTTCTCTGTCAGCTGTGATAATAAAATCGATATGGCAGGATACGCCGTCTCAGACGGAAGAGGGGCGTGTCGTGAAAGCCGTGCTACGTGACTCTCCATTCCGGAGCTCTCCGCATATGTTCCGTTATACCCTAACTATTCAGCACAATGCGGTCGCGGAGCCCCGGGGTTCCGTGTCCACCCCTCACAACAGAGGGATAATACATATCTGGAGGAAAGAATGCTCAACGCCAAGCAGTGTGTCCTGTATAGCGGCGGAGCCGCCGGTACCGAGCAGTTTTTTGGCGCCCTTGCCGAAGGCTGGGGGATAGAAGAAGTCAACTACAGCTTTGAGGGGCACCAGATAGAGCGCAGGAGAGGTGTGCGAGTGCTTACCAGTGAGGAGCTCGCCCTGAAGGACGTGAGCCTGACCTACGTGTCCAAACTTATGAACAGAGAATACACCCATGCGCCGTTGTTTCGCAAGATCTTGCAGAGTATATGCTGGCAGGTGAGCAGTGGCAGCCAGGTCGTGGTTGTCGGTGCCATTCAGCCGGACAACACTGTCAAGGGTGGCACCGGCTGGGGTGCCGAGTTTGCCAAGATCTGCAACAAGCCGCTTCTGGTTTTCGATCAGGTGCGCAACGGCTGGTTTGAATGGAATCAATCTGCCTGGGACCCCGTGGAAAATCCCGTAGTGAGCCAGACGCACTTTGCAGCCACCGGCACGCGCTTTTTGGAGGACAATGGCCGCGACGCCATCCAGGATCTCTTCAAGCGCTCTTTCAAACGTTAGGAGAGCGGCTGATCCGGCTTTCTCGCCCTGGCGGGAGGCATGCCATTTCCCTGCAGGGCGAATCCGTCGCGGGGAAGCTGCCTTTCCCCGCCGGGGGCTGTTTTGGAGGAGACACGCATGGCCAGAACATTCTCGCCGCAGGAGAGCGTCGTCCTGAAAGTTGTGCAGAGTGATCTGCCCGACAGTCTGACGCCCTTTGCCGACATAGCAGCGGAGGCCGGCCTCAGCGAGGAGGCTGTGCTGGAGCTGCTGCGTTCACTGAAGCGTGAGGGCGTCATCCGTCGTTTTGGTGCCAGCATCAAGCATCAACGCGCCGGTTGGTCCTCCAATGCCATGGTGGCTTGGGTAGTGCGGGGACACGATGTAGAGGAGCTGGGCCGGCGCGCCGCAGCCTGTGACAATGTTTCTCACTGCTATTACCGCCCGTCGTCGGCACCAGACTGGCCTTACGAGCTGTACACCATGGTGCACGGCCGGTCTGCCGAGGAAGTGTCACGTGTCGTGGAGGAGCTCCGTCAATCCCTTGGTCTGGAGGAGCACCGTGCGCTGCACAGCGTCCGCGAACTCAAAAAAATCTCACCGACGTACTTTTTTTAGCGACGACGCGCCGGCGCCGGGAATGCTCCTGACGCCGGTCATCTTTCTTGTGCGGACGCAGGGACAGATGCCCCGCAAGCGGCACTGTTGTCCCGTGTTGTGTGACTTTCAACCATTTCTTCGAGGAGGCGGCGCTGTCTCCCATGGCGTGCATGCCGGGCAGACGCGCTTGTAACAATATGCATTCCAGATCTGCGGAATTGTTTGCAAGAGCCTGCGAGCTCATCCCCGGCGGCGTGAACAGCCCGGTGCGCGCCTGCCACAACGTGCACAGCAAACCCGTTTTCATAGCCAGAGGCAGGGGGGCGCACCTTTATGACGTAGATGGCAACGAATATGTGGATTTCGTGCTGTCCTGGGGCCCCATGATCCTGGGGCACGCTCACGAGCTGGTCACGAGGGCTGTTTCCGATGCTGCTGCCCGCGGCACCAGCTATGGTGCGCCCTGCGAGGACGAGGTGACGCTGGCCCGCAAGGTGGTGGAGGCCCTGCCCTCGGTGGAGATGGTGCGCATGGTCAACTCCGGCACTGAGGCCACCATGAGTGCCCTGCGCCTGGCGCGCGCGTATACAGGACGCACCAGAGTTGTGAAATTTGTGGGCTGCTACCACGGCCATGCCGATCCCTTCCTGGCTGCAGCCGGTTCGGGAGTGGCTACCTTCAGCATCCCCGGCACGCCCGGCGTACCTGAAGCTGTTGTGGCCGACACACTGCTGGCTCCCTACAATGATCTCGAGGCTGTGCGTGCTCTGTTCAAGGAGCAGGGCAAACAGATTGCCGCTGTCATCGTTGAGCCAGTGGCCGCCAACATGGGCCTTGTCATGCCTCTTCCAGGCTTTTTGGAGGGACTGCGCGAAGTCACGGCCGCTCACGGTGCCCTGCTTATTTTTGATGAGGTCATCACCGGCTTCCGCCTGGGCTATTCAGGAGCTCAGGGGCGATTCAGCATTACGCCGGACTTGACTACATTTGGGAAGATCATTGGTGGTGGACTGCCGGTAGGCGCCTTCGGAGGCAGAGCCGAAATCATGCGTCATGTGGCGCCGGGGGGAAATGTCTACCAGGCCGGCACCCTGTCGGGCAATCCTCTGGCCATGGCCGCCGGACTCGCCACTCTGCGTCTGCTCAAGGAATGCGACTACGACGCGCTGGAGACCAGAACGCGGCATTTCGCGGGAGAGCTCGAGGCTATCCTGCGTGCAAAGGGTGTGCCCATCCAGGTGCACACCATGGCATCCATGTTTACGCCCTACTTCAGCGATTCTCCCATTACCTGCTTCGCCGACGTGCAGCGCTGCGACCAGGCGCTTTTTGAGACGTTCTATAAGCAGATGCGCGAGGCTGGCGTCTACCTTGCTCCCTCAGCCTTTGAAACGGGCATGGTCAGTTTTGCGCACAGCGAGGATGACTTCAGTGTCGCCCTGGATGCGGCGCGCAAGGTAACCTTCTAAGCTAAGGATGGTGTTCCCGGGAGGCGTCTTGATTGTATTGATGTTTCCCGGGCCCGTGCGCATGCTGTTAATCCTTCCCCACGGCTGGTGCGAACACTGTACAAAACCGTGATCTGTAGGTGCAAAATTAAGATTGTGTTGACACGCTGTATAACACGGCGTATTTTTTTAAAGCACGCTGTCGTGCAATAATAATTCAGAGTGCCGATCCTTTAAGACAGGGAAGGAGATTGTATGCGTAAGATTCTGTTGGCTTTGTGCGGTGCAGCCGCCCTCTGTCTCGTGGCCGCGACCGGAATGGCCGAGCCCCGCCCCGAGGTCCCTGCAGCCCCTCTGGAATTCAAGGGGGCCAAAAAGACAGTCATGTTCGGACATGAAGAGCACAAGGAATATGATTGCGCCATGTGCCACCATCCGGTCAATGGTGTCGAGACCTATGAGAAGTGTGCTACCGCTGGCTGCCATGACGACCTTGAGGGCAAGAAGTCTCCTGCTTTGTACGCCATTGTGCATACCAGGAAGGATCTGAAGTTCAGGACCTGTATGTCATGTCATCTGGAAAAGGCCGCTGAACAGCCCGAGAAGAAGAAGGAGCTCACGGGCTGCAAGGGATCCTACTGCCACGTCAACTGATCTTGAGACGGCTTTTGTTGCTCGCAGAGAAACCAGAAATAAAATTCAAGGACCGTCGGTCAATTCGGCGGTCCTTAATCCTGAGGAACTGTCCGTAAGCAACTCGGCTCTTGCATATCCTGTGTGAATTGCAAGATTTATGCCATATCTAGTGTCAAGTTTGTAAATTTAGTGATTGAATTTTGATTGAGCCCATAATTATGTGATATCGCCCTCCTAACAGGAGATAGTGTTTAGCTCAAAAAGTTTATACGCATGCTATCATAGTTGAATAACGACGTTTTGAGACCAACATACCACAGCAAATTTATGCCATTAGACACTAGAATTGCCCCTGTCGTTCTCGCGTGCGTGCGGAGCACGACAAGGACACAGGCAGCGGAGAAATATATTGCGCGAAGACTTGCGCATCTCGGGGTAATAAAATAAAAAACACACACAGGGCAAGACATGCTCAAATCTGCGCTTGTAAGCATTGTGCACAACCTCCCGAGGCGCAAACCAGGGAAACTGCAATGAGCGAAGCGAGAACATTTCATTTTTCGCACGGGGAGTTGTCAAGCTATAGCGGTTTCAAAATAAACTGATATATTGGACGGCATGTCCTCAGTCACGGAACCAGACCATGATATCGGTAGCAGCCGGCACATTCCCCCTCTCCCGTTTCACCAGTGAAGGTATTCTGTATCGTGTCTATGTCAATATGAAACCGCTCTGGAATGAATCTACCCGCCTGCCCGGCCCCATGGATGACACCACAGCACCTTTCCTCAAGGATGGGGATGAATGAGACGCCAGGAAGGGACCGGGTGATTTAACGACAACCTTTCTGCCACAAGTGCAAACAGCATCGTCTGCTACAATTTTGCCAGCTGCCGTTCCCTGGCGGCTCTGCCACAGGGGCTGGTCTGCCGGAAATATGCTGCACTCGCCACGTTTTATCAGGAGGCTGCGCTCCGGCCCCATAGGGCCAGGCGCTGAGAATAGCTATGAAAGTTGGTCTTCCCACCGAAATTAAGGTTCAAGAATATCGTGTTGGCATGACTCCCGCCGGTGTCCACGCCCTGACCGAGGCTGGTCACGAAGTTTACGTACAGAAGGGTGCCGGAATGGGCAGCATGTTCACGGACGAGGAGTATGCGAATGCGGGCGCGACCATCGTTGATACTGCTGCCGAGGTCTGGGCCTGCGATATGATCGTCAAGGTCGAGGAGCCCCTGTCTCCCGAGTACGAACTCTTCCGTGAAAATCAGATACTTTTTACCTACCTGCATCTTGCACCCGAGCCGCAGCTGACCAGTAAGATGCTGGAGAAAAAAGTCGTGGGTATAGCCTACGAGACTGTGCAGCTGGACAACGGCTCCCTGCCACTGCTTGCCCCCATGTCCGAGATTGCAGGCCGCATGGCCGCGCAGGTCGGTGCTCAGATGCTGACAAAGTACTCTGGCGGCATGGGCATGCTTATGGGCGGCGCAGCCGGTGTGCCCGCTTGTAAGGTCATTATCCTCGGTGCCGGCGTCGTCGGCCTCTCTGCTGCCAAGGTTGCCATAGGCATGGGCGCAAATGTGGTTATTATCGACAACAACATCAACCGCCTGCGCTACGTTGATGACGTATTTGGACAGCGCATGCAGACCCTCCACTCCAACGCCTACAACATCGCCAATGCCGTCAAGGAGGCTGACTTGCTCATTGGCGCCGTACTCGTGCCTGGTGCTCTGGCCCCGAAGCTGGTCACAGATGCCATGGTAAGAACCATGAAGAAGGGTTCGGCAATCGTAGACGTAGCCATCGACCAGGGCGGATGTGTGGAAACAACAGCTCGTCATGGACTCACCTATCACGACAAGCCGACCTTTATTGAGTACGGTGTTGTGCACTATTCTGTCGGCAACATGCCCGGCGCCGTTTCCCGCACATCTACTTTTGCCCTGACCAACGCCACCATGCCCTATATGCTGGCTCTGGCCAACAAGGGCTGGCAGAAGGCATGTCAGGACGACCGTGCTCTGGCACGCGGCATCAATACCTGCAACGGTCAGGTGTTCTTCAAGGGCGTCGCCGATGCCTTGAACTACGATCTGCACGGCCTCGACGAAATTCTCTAGTACAGCATTCCTGGAGAAGGTCTCAAAACGCACAATGCTGTACAGCTGTACATAAAGGCAATGGGTTAAGATGGTGTGCCAGAGTCTTGAGATTTCCTCTCCAAAGTCCGTCAGCTGACAGGTTCTTTCTGTTGTTTAGTGAAAATTGCCTTTACATCAACAGCCATTAAGGTATTCTGAACATCAAGTACTCGTCCGGACTGCGGCTGCAAGGGCCGGAAGTCCCACAAAACACTCTCTCCATGACGGCGCCCCGCTCACGCACCGGCAACGGTTCGCGAGCGGGGTTCTTTTTGTCCGAAGCGCCCCCTTTCTTTGTTACGAAAATTTATACCACATCAACAGCTCCCCACGCCTGAAGGAGGGAG
>CAZJPT010000093.1:0-7259 GCA_964547835.1 uncultured Desulfovibrio sp. | reverse complement strand
GGGCGTCGGCAATGACAAAGTCCAGTTTGCGTGTCTTGTTGCCGCCTCCGGCCCCGGGCAGGAGATCGTCGCGCTTTATAAAGACTTCGATACTGCCCCCAAGCGCTTTGCTAAATGCCGGCAGAAATTCAATGGGCGTGGGATGCTTGACATAGTGACGACGGGGAAATTGGGCCAGATTCATACTCACTTCCTTGGTTTCTGAGCTTGGTGAAAGGCCGGCCGCTGGGGCGGCGGGTTATGGACTGGCGTCAAATGAGGCAGCGTTTGCGGCCGGCACCTGCGCCAACCGCAAACGCGCTCTCTCAATGTCTTGCGGGAAAGGGCATCGTCCCCCTGGCTATTTCTGCTGCCGCCCTGGCCAGGACATCGGCGGCGTCAACGCAGGGAACTGGATAGCTGATGTCTGTCAAAAGCCCCAGTTCCGTGCAAGCGACGGCAAGAGCCTGGGCGCCGCGACGCGTAACGTCATCAACAACGCTCTGATAGCGTGCGTGCACCTCAGGGCCGAGGTCTCCGCTCTTGACAGTCTTGATAACGCCGAGGAGGACATCCTCCATGTCCGGTGCAGGGTAGACGGGCTCGAGCCCCAATGCCCGGCAGGGGACTTCGTAGAGTTTTGTGATACGAACGGCGGGAGAGGCCAGGATGCCTGCCTTTGCGACCCCCGGACAGGCATCCCGTATAGCCCCGGCCGTAAGTTCGATCATGTTGAGAACAGGAATGGAAACAGCGTCACACACGTCTTTGTAATAGTTGTGCGCCGTATTGCACGGGATGCACAGAAAATCTGCGCCCCAGCGCTCAAGCCCGCACGCCATCTCGGCCATGCACGGTCCAGGGGAAACAGTGCCTCCCTCCAGAAGCGCCTTGATGCGGGACGGAACCTTGGGATTGTTGTCCACCAGGCAGCGCACATGGTCGATATCATCGTCTGCCCTGGTGAAGCGTATAATCCGCCGCATAAAATCTACGGTTGCCTCGGGTCCCATGCCGCCGATAATCCCGACCGTCTTTTCAATGCTGACGTCCATCCTCTCTCCGCCCGGCATCAGCCTTCGAATCGTTCACCCCGTTCCGGATCAAGATCGTTTTCCAGCTTGGAAACAAATACCGCGCCGGTGGCGTCGCCGAGAACGTTGATGGTCGTGCGGGCCATGTCCATGATACGGTCAACGCCGGCCACAAGGGCTATGGCTTCCAGCGGAATGCCGATCTGGGTGAATACCATGGTGATCATGATGAGGGCAGCACCGGGCACGCCCATGGAGCCGATGGAGGCAAGTATGGCCATGAGGACTACTGTCACCTGCTTGTCCAGAGGCATGGGGATTCCGTAGACCTCAGCTGCAAAGATAGAAGCAATGCCCATGTAGATGGCAGCGCCGTCCATGTTGATGGTGTTGCCAAGGGGAATTGAGAAGGTGGATACCTGCCTGGAGGCACCGAGCTTCTGCACGCCTATGAGGTTGGCAGACAGGGCTGCAGCCGAGGAGCAGGTGGTAAAGGCAATCATGAGCGGCGCAGACAGCTTTTTGAAGAATGTGCTCGGCTTGATGCCGCTGAAGCGTACGCAGGGCATGTAGATGAAGAGGATCTGACACAGAGAGGCCAGATACATAATGGCTACAAGCTTGATAAGAGGCAGGAGCACAGAGATACCATGATTGGTCACGGTCACGGCCATGAGGGCGAACACGCCGATGGGCGCGTACATCATGACAACGGTCGTCACCTTAATCATGATTTGCGACATGCCGTCAAAGAAAGAGGAGACTGTCTTTGTTTCCTTGTCGCACATGTTGATGCACAGACCGATGAGCACGGCAAAGAAGATGATCTGCAGCATGTTGCCCTTGGCCAGAGCTTCTACGGGGTTCACGGGTATGATTCCCAGAAGTACTGCGCTCATGGCCGGCGGAGTGACATCCTTGGCCTTGAGGTTGTCAACGGCCAGATCAAGGCCCATGCCAGGCTGCAGAATATTGGCCAGAATCAGTCCGATGATAATGGCGATGGCCGTGGTGACGAAATAATAAACAAGGGTTTTCGAGGTGATACGCCCCAGACTGCGTACGTCACCAACGCTGGCCGCACCGGAGACAAGCGTGACAAAGACAAGAGGTACAACAACCATTCTGATAAGGTTGATAAACAGTTGTCCAAATGGCTGGAAATAGCTGGCGCTCCAGCCCATTGACGCTGCCAGCATGCCGACGAGCACGCCCAGAACCATGCCTATGCCCATCTGCATGGGCAGTCCCATTTTCTTCATGTTCCCCTCCCAAATTCAATTAAGGGTAAATGGCGGCACTCTTCTTGTTTGTCTGAAATTAAATGTTAACATTTGATCGTTGACCATCTATATGGAAGACAGCTTGTTCTGTCAATCACAAATAGAGCTCAGTGCCTTCCATAGATGGCACATCAAGCCGACCATTTATAATCACAGTGTTTTTTCACCAAATCTAACAGTCTTTCCTCCTGCAAGGCATGAAAAAAACAGGAATGCGGGCAAGGGCTGCGAGGAATGGTGCCTGCCCTGTCTTGACACTGCACAAAGCCTGACAGGGTCTTGCGAACAGCACGACTGTCGTGCCTGTCGAGACTCCGGCCAGACTGCCCGAAGCCCGTGGACACCCTCCCGGGCATTCACTACATTGTCAGAGAAGGCCGGCTGCCAGCGAGTCTGCGGGCCTCTCCACGAACAAGCATCACCAACAGGGAAAGCGCCTGTGGAGCATGTTCCTCTTCCCCGCTTTGCGACCAGGGCCGCCAGACAGACCAGCGCCAGGCTCGACAATCTGACCAGACTGCCCGGCAGTCCTGGCGATGGCACGGGCGCAGTGCTGCCCCGTCATTGACACAGCTACACGATTGCTTGCAGAAATGACGACTCTGGAGAGCCCTGCCCCCCCTGAAGAAACTCTCCGCCCTTCCTTGCCGAACACTTCCTTTTCGTACACAACGCCTGGAAATGCCCATGACCAGTTTCCGCACCGCCCTTTCCTTCTTTACCCGTCTGCCTGTCAGACTCCCGGATCCGATGACGCCCTATGCTGGCGCTGGTGCCTGGTTCCCGGCTGTAGGGCTGATCGTCGGTCTTCTGGCCGGTAGCGTAACATGGCTGGCGACCCTGTTTCTGCCGGCTCTTTTGTGCGGCGCCCTGGGATGTCTGACCTGGACAGCCGTCACCGGTGGCCTGCACCTTGACGGCGTCGCTGACTGCGGGGACGGCATGCTGGTGGAAGCGGACAGGGAGCGGCGACTCGCCATCATGAAGGATTCAAGGCTGGGCACCTTCGGCGCACTGGCCCTTTTCTTTGTCCTCCTCTTTAAATTTGCCGCTCTTGCGTGCCTGGCCGCAACCACCGCCCCAAATGCGCTTTCCTGGGTGCGGCTTGCCGGCGTGTGCGCCATGGCCGCCATTCTCGGCCGCTGCACCCCCTTTCTGGCCATGCATCTGCCCTGCGCAAGGCCGGGAGGCATGGGCTGTGACAGCATGCACGGCCTCACTTCCAAACACGCTTTTTTCGCAGCCTTAAGCGCCCTCGCCATCTGCGCCCTCAACGGCCCCACAGGTGTAGTCGTCCTGCTGGCCACCCTGACTGCAGCCGCTCTCTTCCTTGCTGCCGCAAAAAAACGCCTTGGCGGCGTCACCGGCGACGTCTACGGCTGTCTCATTGAACTGACTGAATGCGTTGCCCTTGCCATGGCCTGTCTTTAAAGCCCGCTGCAGACTCTGACAACCGGCAGGACAACGCTCCAGCCCCAGCTGCCACACGATGAAAAAACCTGCACTGCCACACATGCGGCTTGGAGCCACATCCTTTCTTGAGCCTGCAGACTACGTCAGCGGTTTTCGTCACGCCGCGGCGCTGTGTGACGACGTCTGTCTGCTGGCCATGTGCGCAGGCCCTAACAGAGAGTATCTGATCAGCAAGGCAGAAGTTTGTGAAATTGCACGTATCGCCGACGGCGAAGGGGTGAGCGTCAACGTGCACCTGCCCTGTGAGCACGACTTTGGCAGCTCAGCCAGTGCCCGTCAGCTTGCAGAGGATGTGGCCTGCGTCATCGAACGTACGGCCTTGCTCAATCCACACACCTTCGTGCTGCACGTGGCCTTTCCAGCCCTGAACAATGTTCTGCTCGGCCCCAATCCTCAGGGGCTGAACATAAGCGAAGAACAGATGGCGTACACCGCCGCCGTGCTGCACGACATAGCCGCTCTGCTGCCCGGCCCGGAATATCTGGCTGTGGAAAACCTGGAGGCGCTGCCACCATCCTTCTGGGATATGTGGCTGGATGCGGCTCCCTACTCGCGCTGTGCTGACATAGGCCATCTGTGGAAGGATGGCTGGGACGCAGCGGCCTGCCTCACTTCCTGGCTCGAACGCGTGCGCATTGTCCATCTGCACGGCATGGAGCCCGGCCTGGATGAGCTGGTGCCAGAGCCCGTGGCTTCACGAAAACTGCCTGCCACACCAGTGCGCAGGCGGCTTAACGAGCTGTTCGGGGTGCTGCCGCATGATCACAAATCACTGCACCACATGCCCGCAGACATGGTCGATGCTGTCATGCATGTGCTGTGGCGCTCCTCCTGGTCCGGAGTGCTCAACATAGAAGTCTTCCACACGGAAGATTTTCTGGCCTCGTACGATGTCCTCAGCCGTTCCTGGGAACGCTACGAGGCCCGGAGGGAACATGACGACTGATCTGACGTTGTACATAGGAGGCACGCGCAGCGGCAAAAGCGCCAAAGCCGAGGCTGACGCCCTGCGTGACCAGGGCTGCGTGCTCTACGTGGCCACAGCCAGGCAATGCCCTGGCGATGCCGCCATGACAGAGCGCATCCGCGTCCACAGGGCCCGCCGTCCCTCTTCCTGGTACACCCTGGAATGCCCGCTGGATCTCGCCGCGAATATTGCCTGGACACTGGACAAACTGGACGCGGCGCATCCTGAGCCGGGTCGAGTCATTTTGCTTGACTGCGTTACCATGTGGGTAAGCAACATGCTCTTCGACATGCCCGATCCAGAGAATCCGGGCCTTTTTTCCGACATCTGTCGGCGCGAGACAGAGGCACTGCTCCAGTTGATGGAACAGCGCCCAGGCCGCTGGATAGCTGTATCCGGGGAGACAGGCCTTGGCGGCATACACGCCACGGCCCTGTCGCGTAATTTCTGCGACGGTCTCGGGCTCGTCAATCAGCTGCTGGCCCGCCGGGCCCGTGCGGTCTGGTTCTGCGTAGCCGGCAAAAAACTCCTTCTCCAGGATTGAGAGCCGGACCGCATGAACTACGCCTGCAAGAGGCAAGCAAGAGACAGGGGGCAAGCCATGAGCTCATCCACACTGGCTGCCAGCCCTGTTGTCGTGTTCTCTGCGACTCTGTAGCAGTTTCAAAATGAACTGATATATCAGATGGTATGTCCACACTCACTGGATCAGTCCCTGATATCAATAGCAGTCAGCGCATCACCCTCTCCCATTTCACCGCTGAAGGTATAGCGTGTCTTTGTCAATATGAATCAAGCAGGGCTGCCGGAGCCGCACAGATACAGGATTTTCTGTTGCCAGATTGTCGACTCGATCAGCGCCGGCAGCCCCTTTCGTGGCAGTTTATGTTCGTGAAGGATGCTATTCGTCGAAGGAGTAGTACCTGATCTGCAAGGAGCTGCAGTTCTCGTTGACCGTACGCACGGTGTCCTTCGATACGCCTTCGTCGGACTCGGCCTGTATGGTCAGACTGATGGTGACCCGCATCTTCCCGTTTTCCAGGGGTTCCACCACCTCGTTCATGATGTTCTGCAGGTCGCGGACAATCCTCGCGTGATCGCCCAGCTTCGTATTGAGGCGGAAGGTGCGCAAGACCGGGTCGGGCGTGGGATCGGGCGTAGGGTCGGGGGGTGGTGGAGTAATCGGATCGGGAGTGACCTTGCCCGGGACAACCGGGGGCGGGGTTGGCTTCACATGCTTCGCAGCGAACTCGGACTTCACGAGGAAGCCCTCCCGCTTGACGCTGGCTTCGCCCCTTTCCACGAGGCCGGTGCAGGAATCTGCGGACACGGCGTCCGCATAGGCGAACTCGCCATCCTGCACGCCTTTCTCGATAGTGGAGCGCAGCACTTCGTAGTTGAGGAGTCTCGGCAGGTAGCCGTAGGCGCACAGTTGCTCCCACAGGGTGCCTATGCTGATGAAGTTGCTTTCCTTCCAGAGCAGCTGCTCAAGTTCGTTCTTGAGGAGCTGGGGAGCCCAGGTGCGGATGAGAAGCCCCTCCTCCTCCAGACTGGCACCCGCGCCGGCGACAACGTTGCTTCCTGTGGTTATGCGCAGGTGTTCCCAGGCAAGCCTCCTTCTGTCCGTCTTGTCCACGCAGGGCACGAGCAACCACTGCCAGGTATCCTTCAGCTCCATTGCAATCCGCTCCTGCAGCTTCTGCAGGGAACTTCTCGTCTCGCGTATCTGTTGCTGATCCAGGTTGAGGCTTTCCGTATCCGCCTCTATGGACTTCCAGGCGAGGAAGGATCGAACCAATTTTTCCACCGAGGAGAGCGCACCCTGATCCGCAGCCAGGAAGACCAGTGTGTTGCGGAACATTCGCGGGTTGTCGCCCCGCTTTTTCAGCGTTTCTTCGGCATGGCGCAGACCGACGCAGTCGGGCACTCCGGGGGTAAAGCTCCAGGCGGGGGGCAGGACCACGAGGCGGGCCAGGCACTCGTCGGGGACGTCGGCGGACGAGGATGGGCAGACGTGGATCTTGTGAAAGAGACCGGCCGGGCGCAACTTGCGGAGTCTGGCTTCGATTTCGGCTTCCACTTTCTCTGCCCCGACCAGCTGCTCCCTGTCCCTGGCCGTCTTGCGCAGGGTCTGCCTTGTATCGAACCAGAACCTGTCACCGCTCTGCGTCGTGTAAAGGTAGGTCAGGCTGTCCCGAAGAGTGTTCATGGCGTCGTTGAGGACGGGGATGGAGTCGCCCGGCTGCACGCATCCCAGACGGATGCGGGAAAGCTCGACGCCCCGCATCCTCTGCTGACCGGAGGACGCGGGAGCCGACCCCAGAAAGATGGCACGGGCCACGCGCCTTGCGGCCATGATCTTCCCGAAGCGCGGATTATTTCTGTCCAGGTTGTAGGGAGTGGAACTGCGGCCATCCACCTCCCCGTCGACTATGGCATTCCAGTTTTGGGGAAGATGCCTTGTCAGCTCGTCGCGCACGTCCGGGCAGTCCAGGGGAAGGGAGCCCGGCATGATCAGAGGAC
>CAZJPT010000092.1:0-7285 GCA_964547835.1 uncultured Desulfovibrio sp. | reverse complement strand
ACTGTGTGGTTTGCGCAAATTATCAAGGTTTAGAGGGGTGATTCGTCAGCCCTGAGTGAAGCTGTGGCATGTTCCCGTAGTCCGGTTCATGCAATTATGTATTATTTCACAGCTGTAAAATGTCAGGCATTAATGCAGGTGGCGCTTGTTTTCCTCAAGAGTGTGATGCTGTTTTCGTTTTCTGAGAACGCAGATCTTTGCGCGTCTTCTGCTCCTTCTGAGCTTTCTGCGTTTCTTGTGACTTCTGTTTTTTTTGTGCTGGCTGCGTCTTCCTTGCGTTTTGATTCTGCCGAGCGACCTGCGTCTTTTGGGCAGTTTGCGTTTTTTGCGATGCCTGTGCCTTTTGCGGACTCTTTTTTTGCGTCACCTTTTCTCCGGTAGCAGCCTGCTTGTCGTTGGCGCTCTTTTTTCCGGTGGCAAGCTGATTCTTCTGCCCGGCATCAACAAGCTGCTGCACTTTTGAGGGACTGGACGGAAAACGCAGTCCCGCCGTGAGCAGGGAAGAGGCCGCGGCTTCGCGGCGGCTTTTTGAGTTGGCGCCCAGCACGACGATAAGAAGTTTGTTTTTTCCGCGGCCCGTGGTGAGAATGATGTTGTAGCCCGAGCTGAGAGTGAAGCCGGTCTTCAGACCGTTGACGCCGTGTGTATTGAGAAATGGGTTGGTGGTCTTTAACTCGCGTCCCTTGAAATGAAAAAAACTCTTTCCGTGAATGCGCATGGCACCGGGATGGCTTGTCAGGTAGGCGCGTGCAAGTCTGGCCATGTCGCGGGCCGTGGTCACCTGACCTGCTGCGGGCAGACCGGTGGGATTTTTGAAGAGGGTGTTTTTCATTCCCAGCCTGGCAGCTTTAGCGTTCATATTGCGCACAAAGCGTTGTGTTGAACCAAAGGTGCGCAGAGCAAGGGCAGTGGCTGCGTCGTTTCCGGAGCAGATTATGGCGCCGTGCAGCAGCTGTTCGATAGTGGCAGTTTCACTCTGACGCAAGTGCATGCTCGAACCGCCAACGCTCGCCATCTGGGACGTGATGCGTACAGGCGTATTCATGGACAGGCGTCCGGCATTGATGGCGTCATAAACCAGGAACGAGGTCATGATCTTGGTCAGCGAGGCCGGTGGAATTTTCATATCGGCATTTCTTTGATACAGAATCCGTCCCGTGCTCAAGTTCATCATGAGTGCCGCCTTGACGGGCAGGGCGGCCTGCGCCACGCTTGCCTGCAGCGTTGAGAAAAGCAGGACGAGACAAAGCGTCAGGCTCAGGGCACGCCAAGGATGGGCACAGGGAAAGCGCTCACTCTGGCTGCGACAAGGGAGCAGGGAAGGATACTGGATCGGAAACTCCACAGATGGTTACTCCGCATATGGAATCTTGTGCTCCGGGGCTTTGACGGACAGGGGCTTCAGTATGGAGGGATAGGAAAAATCGCCTTCCTCCATAGCCTGTATGGAAAGAGCCAGAAGCACGGGACCGAGGATAATGCCGATGGAGCCGAAGGCGACAATACCACAGAGAATGGCAAGAATAAGGACAAGAAAAGAGGCTTTGATGCCGGTTTTGAGAAAGACTGGGCGCAGCACACTGTCCGCCGAGCTTACGATAATCACGCACCATGCGAGCAGCACGGCTGCCGCGGCAGGACGACCGGAAATCCAGAGATGCAGGCACAGCGGCACCCAGACGAGGGCTGTGCCCAGCAGGGGGATGGGCGCGAGAATGGCGGCAAGCAGCCCCCAAAAAGCGAAGGAGTTTACATCGACAATGGCAAAGCCGATGGCACACAGAAAGCCTTGGATGACAGCCACGAAAACGACGCCCAGCAGAATGGCGCGCAGGGCCATGCGTATGGCCAGTGTGAAGCGGTGCAGTATGGCCGGATTGACATGCAGCAGCCGAGCGGAAATGAGCTTGATGCGCGGGGCATAAATGATAAAGATGATAGACAGGGCGAGAAAGACCAGAAAATGCAGGGCCACCGACGAGGCGCCGCCCAGCAGGTCAAAGCCTTGATTGGCCCACTTGACAAGAGTGTCTGTGGAGAAATTGTTAAGATAATTTGATATGATTTCCTGATAGCTGTCGATCTGGCCGACTATCATGTCGAGTCCGGGCAGACTTTCTATACTCTGCACGAACTTGTTCAGGGGTACGGATATTTCCTCTGGCAGCTCGAAGTCATGCATCCAGAGCTCACGCAGACGACTGAAGCCGCTGGCCACCTGAGGCGCGACCATGACGACGAAGAGAATCACGGGCACGGCGATGGAGAAGAAGATCGTGGCAAAGGTGCCCAACAGGGGAAGCGTTTTGAACCAGCTTAGGCCAAGCCACAGGCGCATGCGTGTGAGCAGCGGCAGTCTGGCTTCCCTGTGGCGCGTGAGCAGTGGGAAAAACGAGTGCGTGCGGGGCGCTGCCTTCAGTGCAGCTATGAGCCTGGCCTTCTCCTTTTCCAGACGATTCCTGCTGCCTCTGGAAAAATGCCGCAGCCGGCGATAGAGCGGGATAGCCAGACAGGCCAGGCAGGCGGCAAGAAGGACCGTGTAAGGCATGGGCCAGAGTAGCGGCAGCCAGGCCAGCCCCGCAATGAGATACATGAGCCGCGGCAGAAGGAGTGACTGAGTGGAGGCTGGCATGTGATACTCCGTGGAGCTGGTATGGCGCTTTTTGCGTAGGAAACGGAACTACGTGGCAGGAAAGAGACCAGGCCTCAGCGCAGCAGTGTGACGCCCTGGAACTATTCCACAAGTTTTGAGCCCAGGAAACGGATGTGGGTGATTTCGTAGACGACATTACCCTTGGGGATGCGGATGGTTACCTCATCACCCACCTCGTGGCCGAGCAGGGCGCTGCCTACGGGCGACTGGAAGGAGATGGAGCCCTTTTTCAGGTCGGCCTCGTCCGGACCGAGGATAGTATACGTCTTTTCTTCGTCCGTCTCTACATCCACAAGACTCACCGTACAGCCAAAGACCACCTTGTTGCCGGACACTTTGTCCAGGTCTATGATGTTGGCCTGAGCAAGACGTGATTCGAGGTAGTTGATGCGTGCCTCGTTCATGCCCTGCTTTTCGCGGGCGGCGTCGTAGCCGGCGTTTTCACGCAGGTCCCCCTGCTCTCGAGCTTCCTTGATGGCTGCGATGATATTCGGACGATTTTCCTTAAGCTGGGCAAGCTCCTCTGCGAGCTTCTTGTAGCCCTGGGCTGAAATGGGAATCGCCATGTAAAACCTCCGAATAAGAGAATATATAGTTCCCGGAAGACATGCCGGGAAAACGACTGAACCTGGGGAATGCCAAAGGGACCGTGCGGACCTGGACGTGAAGAGGATGGCGCCGGCAGGCGGCGTTCTGGTTTCCGGCTGAACCGGATAGCGGGAGCCCCCATCCAGAAGAGGACGAGCGTCACTATCACGCGGGCTTGCAAAGACACGATACGACTGGTCGTGAAGGCTTTCTGCTGACAGACCCGTGTCTGCCCCCGTGTCGCTGGTTGTCCGGGCCTGATCGCCTTTCGCACGGTCGTATTCCCTTGCCTGGAGGCAGGGGCGGCTACAGTCCCGTATAAAATTATAAAAAAATGTCCGCTGCCAGCGCAGCGGAGCTCACCTCACGTGGGCTTTTTGTTTAGCTGCAACATCGAGCAAGGTCAAGGGTGTACGAGGGTGGCTCAGGGCTGACGAATGGGAAATTGACGCGATTTTTACAGAGCTGGCAAAGTGGCAGGCTTGTCGTTCTCTGCCCCGCTATCTTCCCTCTCATGTGGACACAAATCTTCGCAATCAGCTTTAAAATCTCAGTGGCGGAGCCAGAGTGTGGTTTCAGGCTCCGCATTGATACTTTTCCGCAGTACTCCTTGCTCGGCAGGCCCTGGGCTGCGGAAGTGAAGTTGTACATGACCTTGTTCAGCGTCGTGACGCCACGCAAGGCGTCGTCGTTCTTGCACTGCACATAGTCCTGCCCATACGTGATGTCGATGACCCGGTGCAGCTTGTTCTCGATGCACCAGTGCCTTTTTGATGATGCAGAGGAGCTACGGGACATCCGGTCCAGGTCATAACTTGAGGAAGAGGTGCAGTAGCGCGTTTTGACGGATTTGTTGGCGGCAGCTTCCTGAAGGCGTGTGGATACCACCTGCGCAATGGAGCCATTCTCGATGCCAGGCCATTTCCCGAAGGTTTCCGGAGCGAAAACCGAGCTGGGCAACACGTTGATGCCCTGCGTCTCATTCATCACCAGATGCTCGTTTTGTATCCGTTCAGGGGGTGGTGCGTGTCACCTGCGGGCGCTGAAGACAAATGCGGTCTGCGCCGGGCGATAAGAATATACCCGGTCCTGCTGACCTGCAGATTGAATTTGTGGTCCTTTGCCGTGATGCAAGGGGCGATCAAGAGCTGGCTGTTCGATGAGCTTTTAGGATCTCTCACGCTATTCTCAACTGAAGCGTCAGGCCATCTCAACTCGCGCTCAATTGAGGCTGGCTTCTGCTACCCCATGAACGGATACGAATCAGGTGTCAAGCGCGAGATAACCGGTCCCCTCCAAACGCGAGAGGATGTGACCTAATCTCTCCCTGTGGGCCCGCAGGGAGGATTGGACGGGCGACGTGAGGAGACATCTGTCGTGCGTTGCCTCCGGTTCGATTCATGCCTCCCGTCTCCCCTGTCCCTTCTCTCGTAGCGGGCTTTCTTGAAAAGGCACCCGGATGGGAGAGAACCGGGGCGGGAGATAGGGCTCCGGGATGGGCCTGGTCGTGTGGCCTTGATGGGCAGGTACCAATAAAAACCGCTTTGCGACATGCGCAGATTATCAAGGTTGAGTGGGGTGGCTCATCAGACCTGGCAGGCGGCTGTCGGGAGGGGACGTCTTGAAGACGGTCAGTTTTATGTCACACGTGTTGCGACTGAGCGGCAATTGAAGTAAAAAAACTGAGCTGAAGTTCCGAGTGTCTCGGTCAAGGATGCAGTGGCCCCTGCCCGCAGCCTGAAGGCCCGGTTCAAGGAGGATATCAGCAACCATAGACCAGCGCATCTCTGTGATGTGACGCCGGTCACCTGCGTGAGCGGAAAAGCCATGCCTGCTCCTGTAAGGCGAGTTTTCTGATTATTATCAAGAGGAGGAAAGCGCCTCCTTTCCCGGTGAAACGCCGGGGGATGTGCGCCGCAATATTGATGAAAAAATACCTGCGCTTTTTGGGGCCGGTTCTTATCGCAGCCATTTTCTGCCTCGCCGTATATCTGCTCTATAATAAACTCAGGCAGTATTCGATCGCAGATATCCGGGCCAGTATCGACATGATACACCCTTTCCGCGTTTTTTTGTCCATGGCTTTTGCCGTGCTTAATTACTGCATTCTTATCGGTTATGACTGGCTGGCTCTCAAAGCCATAAACAAAAACCTGAGGCTGGGCAGGGTCAGTCTCGTCTCCATCGTAGGCCAGTCCGTGAGCTTTAACTTCGGTGCGCTGCTAGGCGGAACTAGCGTGCGCTTTCGCTTCTACACGACCTGGGGCTTCTCCATTCATGAGATCCTGCATCTCATTCTCATCCTGGCCGTGGCCTTCTGGATTGGCGCCCTCGGGTTGAGCGGGCTGGTTTTCATCGTTGCTCCGCCACATCTTCCCTCGGAACTAATAGAGGCCCTGCCTCTGCACGACGTGCGTCTGCTGGGCTACGTTCTGGCCGGAACAGCCATGCTGTACATGGTTCTCTGTTTCAGGGTGCGCGAGCCCATCAGCATCTTGGGCAAGACCTTTGTTTTTCCGCATCCGCGCATCGCTCTGGCCCAGCTTCTGGTATCCTGGGTGGATCTCATTGCCGCTGCGGCCTGCATGTGGGTTCTTCTGCCTACTGCCGTAGGCGTCTCCTTTATTGAGTTTCTGCCAGGCTTTCTCATGGCCCAGGTAGCCGTGGTTTTGACGCACGTGCCGGGTGGCGTGGGCGTCTTTGAGCTTGTCATTATCCACATGACCAACACGCCGCATGAACAGATGGTGTTTGCGGCAGTGCTTATCTTCCGCATCATATACTATATTCTGCCGCTGCTGGTGGCGGCCATCCTGCTGGCTGGCTACGAGGTGAGCTGCGGCAAGTTCCATAACGCCGGCCGGCAGCTTTCCGTGCTGAGCCCGGTCATTACTTCTTTGACGACTTTTCTCGGAGGCGTCATCCTGTTGATAGCCTCTACTCTGCCAAGCCGACGAGCGGATATAGCCTGGGTTGCCTCGCTGCTGCCCGAACCGCTCGTTCCCATGGGGCACATGCTCTGCGCTGTGTCTGGCTGCATGCTTCTCTTTGTGTCCTATGGCCTGGGCGAGCGACAACGGCAGGCTTTTCGCTATTCCGTAACCTTTCTTATTCTGGGCATGGCGGGCGCGCTCATGAAAGACTTCAGCTGGCCTGTCGCGCTCATGGCCCTGGCTGTGCTCCTGCCTCTGCTGGCGGCGCACAAGCGTTTTTATCGCAAGTCATGGATCCTGGGCGAGCCAATTGCCACATCCTGGGTGCTGGTCGGATTGCTGGTGGTAGGCTGCAACTTTGCTTTGAGCTGGGCCCTTTACCACACGGCATGGGGGCAGAATGCCATAATGTCCTTTGAAGGTCCGGTCAACGCCACGCGAGTGCGCCTGGCCGGCATCGCCATTGCCGTTCTCCTGCCGGCGCTCTCTGTCATACGCTTCTTCAGATCCCGTTACAAACGTATGAAAGAGGCACGGGACAACGGGACATCCTGAAAAATGGCAGGAGCTGACGGCCGTTGTAACGCTAATCTTTGTAACTTTATAACTTCATTGTAAAAAGTAAAATAGATTGTCTGAATTTCCGCTCGTTGGGAGCCCCCAGGCTCTCCCGGGTCGCTGGGGCATGGTCATAATGACCCCCACCCGCAAGCAGCGGCATTGCCAAGGTCGATATACTCATTGAGCGCAAAATTGCGCTGAACAAACTCCGCACATGGAAAGGCGTTGTGATTATCACAACACCCTCAACGGCGGGCCGCAGGAGTGGTGTTCATCACCATACCGTCCCGATGCGCGTCCCCGCCCTCCCTGTGTGCATACGTTCGCGAGGACGGCACGAGAGGCATTGACGCTTGCGTGAAAAGCCAGCTTCTGATGGATACACAAAAAAGGGGAACCATTTTACGGCTCCCCCAAAAGAAATTCTGGAGTCGGTCGGTATAACATCGGTGCACGTGAATGAAGCACGAGCGCCAGAAGGAGATGAGCTGGGCCTGAAACGGGATGGGTGCGGGAAGGCAGTCTGCGAAAAGGCTTTCACAATGCGTCA
>CAZJPT010000091.1:5826-7364 GCA_964547835.1 uncultured Desulfovibrio sp. | reverse complement strand
AGCTGCTCTGCCGAGTGAGCTACGCCAGCACAGGCAACCTGTATAGATGAAAAAGCCGGAACTGGCAAGATGCACATTCCTACGCCTGAAAGCGGGAGATTCTCGCTTCTTCCATCACAGCCTCCCCGGCTTTCGCTTCCAGAGGTCTTATGTGATGTCCACGAGCGTGGATTCGAGCATACCCTGCCCTATGCTGAAATAGTATACAGCATGCAGATATCTAACGCAAGCAAAATTATCCCGCCTGGCGAAACCGGCCTGTACCATTTCCTGTGCATCCCAAGCGCGAGCAAAGCTTATATACGAGCCGACGTCACGCGGTCAAGCCCTGAGAGGTCCTTTTTTGTAAAAATTTCTCTGAAGCCGGCATCGCGCATGGCTGAACGCACAGCCGCTCCCTGTCGCCAGCCGTGCTCCAGGGCGAGGATGCCGTCTGGCGCAAGAAGTGCGCAGGCCTGCCTGATGATGTGCCTGATGGCGTCCATGCCATCAGCGCCGGCGAAGAGTGCCACTGCGGGCTCGAATTTGAGCACATTGCGATCTACCTCCGCTATTTCCCGGCAGGCAACGTAGGGGGGATTGGCCACCAGAAGGTCAAGGGAGGCAGCTGCCAGAGGCAGGCGGTGCAGGTCGGCGCGTGCCACGGCCACAGCAGCGCCAAGAGAGTGTGCGTTTTCCAGACTTACAGCCAGGGGCTGTTCCATGAGCTCCATGAGGCAGACCTGCCAGCCCGGGCGCTCAAGCTTGAGAGTGATGCCCACGCAGCCAGAGCCCGAGCACAGATCAAGGACGCGTTTTCCAGGCTTGGGAGGGACGCGTTCAAGGGCAGTGTCCACCAGCAGCTCCGTTTCGGGCCGGGGAACAAGCGTGCCAGGGCGCACTGCAAAGACGCGTCCGTAGAATTCGCGCTCGCCGAGCACGTAGGCTGCGGGCTCGCCCGCAGCCCTGCGGCCGGCCATGTGTTCGATGCTTTCCAGTTCAGCGGGCGTCAGCCGGCGTTCTGGATGTATGCGCACGCTGAGTCTGTCACAGCCCATGGCCCGGGCCATGACAAGCTCGGCCTCCAGGCGCGGACTGTCGAGGCCGGCTTCGGCAAAACGCCTGACCAGCGACCGGCACACAGTGCCGGCCAGGTCATGACTTTCACACATTGTCTGACGACGGCAGCGGCGCGTCCGCAGCGCTGCTGGTGTCTGCTGTCTTGTCCGTGTCCGCCGCCTTAGCCGGAAGTGACGGGAAGGCCAGAGGATAGATGTCGTCGTAGGACTTGACCGGAAGGATTTCCAGCTTGTCCTTAAGGTCAGCGGGAATGTCCTCAAGGTCCTTCTGATTGCGCCAGGGGATGCAGGCCCTGCTGAGATTAAAGGCCATGGCGCCAAGGAGCTTCTCCTTGATGCCGCCTACAGGCAGGACGCGTCCCTTGAGATCAATCTCGCCGGTCATGCACAGATCCGAGCTTGCCGGCACATTTGTGAGGGCCGAGATGAGGGCTGTAGTCAGGGCAACGCCGGCGCTCGGGCCATCCTTGGGTGTAGCGC
>CAZJPT010000091.1:0-5816 GCA_964547835.1 uncultured Desulfovibrio sp. | reverse complement strand
CGTCAGGCACGTGCACATGGATGTCGCAGCTGCTTTCAAAGTCCGGCTCAAGGCCAAATGTCGCAGCCCTGGAGCGGATATAGCTGATGGATGCCTGAGCGCTTTCCTTCATGACGTCGCCCAGGGAGCCGGTGAGCAGGATATTGCCCTTGCCCTTGAAGACGCTGGCCTCAATGGTGAGCACCTCGCCGCCGGCACTGGTCCAGGCAAGGCCATAGGCCATGCCCGGCATGAGCCTGTCCTGATGCTCCTCGTCCAGGAAGATGGCCGGGCCAAGCAGACCGTGCAAATCCCCGGCGTCAACAGTGAAGGGCGCGCTGGCCCCTTCGGCCTTTTTACGGGCCAGTTTGCGGCATACAGCGCCTATCTGGCGCTCCAGCTCGCGCACGCCGGCCTCACGGGTGTAGTTGCGGATGATTGCCGTGATGGCCTCCGGAGTGATGGTTACCTCATCCATCTTCAGGCCGTTGTCCTTGACGCGTTTTTCCACAAGGTAGCGGACGGCTATGGCCTTCTTTTCCTGCATGGTGTAGCCGGGAAGGCGGATAATTTCCATGCGGTCCTTGAGTGCCGGAGGAATTGTGTCGAGCTGATTGGCTGTGCACAGGAACATGACCTTGGACAGATCAAAGGGCACGTTCAAGTAGTGATCCGAGAACGCAGCGTTTTGCTCTGGATCCAGGACCTCCAGCAGGGCTGACTGCGGGTCGCCGCGAAAGTCGTTGCCCACCTTGTCCATCTCGTCCAGGACGATGACCGGATTGCGTGTGCCGGCGTGACGCAGGGCTTGCAGAATGCGGCCTGGCATGGCACCGATGTAGGTGCGTCTGTGGCCGCGGATTTCAGCTTCGTCATGCATGCCGCCCAGGGACAGACGCTCAAAGCGGCGTCCCAGAGCCCTGGCTATGGATCGTCCGAGGCTGGTCTTGCCCACGCCTGGCGGGCCTACGAAGCAGAGGATGGAACCGTGCGTTTGGGGATTGAGCTTGTGCACGCTCAAAAACTCGAGGATACGGTCCTTGATCTTGTCCAGTCCGTAATGGTCGTTGTCCAGGATGGTCTTGGCATTGGCAATATCAAGATTGTCTCTGGACGTCTTCTTCCAGGGCAGTTCACTCATGAACTCGAGGTAGGTGCGCAGCAGACTGGCCTCTGCCTGTTCGGCGTGCATGAGGGACAGCCTGCGGAACTGCTTGTCGGCCTCCTTCTTTACTTCCTTGGGCAGGCCGGCTTTTTCCAGGGCTGCCTTGAGCCGCTCCATCTCCTCGGCAGCATCAGACTCCTTGTCGCCGAGCTCCTGACGGATTGCCTTGAGCTGCTCGCGCAGGTAGAAGTCCTTCTGGGCCTTGTCCATGCCCTCGCGTGCGGAGTTGTGGATGCGCATCTGCATGGTGGCCACCTCGATCTCGTGCTCAAGGCGCACAGTCACGCGGCGCAGCCGCTCTACAGGATCGGTCATTTCCAGCAGGGCCTGGGCGTCGGCACAACGCATGCGCAGGTTGGCAGCCACCAGATCAGCCAGACGTCCGGGAGCGTCCACCTCCTGGAGGATACTCAGCAGTTCCGGCGTAGCCATGCCGCGCAGGGAGAGCACCTTCTCACACTGTTCGCGGGCCAGTCTGAGCAGGGCCTCCACCTGTGAGTTTTGCGGCGCTTCGTTGTCGGGCATGGGGCGCACGCGGGCTGTCATGTAGGGACCTGTAGTGTCAAAGCTTACGACTTTGGCGCGTGCCACGCCCTGCACCAGTGCCTTGAGGCGGTTGTCAGGCAGCTTGAGGATGCGCAGTACCTGCACCACAACGCCGGTCTCGTAAAGTTCATTTGGGCCGGGATGTTCGGTCTTGTCGTTCTTCTGGGTCAGACAGAGCACGAAATGCGGGCCTTCAACAGTTGATTCAACAGCCGCGATGGAACGTTCTCTACTGATGAACAGGGGCAGAATCATAAAATTGAAGAGCACCACGTCGCGCAACGGCACAACTGGCAGTACGTCAGGCGGTGTCAGTACGGGGCCGGGCGCCAGGAGAGAAGCGCTTCGTCCGTCATGACGCTCCCCGCCGGCACCCCTGCTTCCAGGAGCCCCGGATTCGACGCTGCGTCTGTGCTGCCGCCGGATGAAGCGGCGCGCAAGACGCACACTGCGCGGGGGGCCATCCCCGGCCGCCTTGTTCCCCGAGTTTCGGCCGTCTTCTTCTTGAAGGGCGTCTGTATTTTCGGGAACGTCTTTCTTTTTGTTGTCAGTCATATATTACTTCCTCTGCAGGGGAATCTGTATGCGTTTGGCGGAAGAGGAGCATGGCACGAAATGTTATTCCGCAGTGCTGCATGCCGTCCTTTGGCGTGTGCGGCGCATATGGTCCGCAGCGTGCTTTGCAGTACGGCTGACATTGGTCTGTACTCCCGTGCCCCGCGGGAAAAGGAGATATTGACGTCATTAACAAATAAGCAGAGATGGTGTTTAGGCAAGGGGGCAGACCTGTCTTTTTCTTTTTTATGCGGTCCTGAACCGGGTATTGCGGCTGATCGCACAAGGAGAAATAACTTGACTGCTCCTGTATTTATGTGTATGCGGCAGTTTTTGGATCGTCTCGCACGACGTGCAGGGGTGCGTCACGGGACGGTGTTCTCGTATTCCGTACTTCGGGGACAACTATGTTCGAAAGCCTATCCGATCGTCTGACATCAGCCTTCCGCAACTTCCGTGGTGTAAGCACGCTCAATGAGGAAAACGTCAAGGCCGGGCTGCGCGAAGTTCGTCTTGCGCTGCTTGAAGCGGACGTTAATTACAAGGTCGTGTCGGACTTCATCGGCACTGTGCGCGAAAAATGTCTTGGCCAGGAGGTGATCCGGGGCGTTTCAGCGGCACAGCAGGTGGTGAGCATTGTCAACGATGAGCTGGTTCGCCTGCTCGGCGGCAGCTCCACAGCTCTTGAGCTGCAGGGGCAGGTGCCGGCTGTCATTATGCTGGTCGGCCTGCAGGGTTCCGGCAAGACGACCTCGGCTGCCAAGATTGCCAATTATCTGCGCAAGCAGAAAATGCGGCCCTATCTGGTGCCGGCAGACGTCTACCGTCCGGCAGCTATCGATCAGCTTATTGTGCTGGCCAGGCAGCTTGCCATGCCCTTCTATCCGTCCACTGTCGAGATGAAGCCCGTGGACATTGCCCGGAACGCCATGGAAAAGGCCCGCGAGGAGCAGGCCACCGTGGTCATTCTGGACACTGCGGGACGTCTGCACGTGGACGAGCCGCTGATGCAGGAGCTTAAGGAGCTCAAGGCCGCGGTCAATCCGCAGGAAATCCTCTTTGTCGCCGACGCCATGACAGGCCAGGACGCGGTGACCGTAGCGCAGTCCTTCCAGGAACAGCTGGGCATCAGCGGTGTGGTCCTGACCAAGATGGACGGCGACGCCCGCGGCGGCGCTGCACTCTCCATCAAGTCCGTCACAGGTGCGCCGGTCAAGTTCGTGGGTATGGGCGAAAAGCTTTCCGAAATGGAGGTCTTTCACCCCGAACGCGTTGCCGGCCGCATTCTTGGCATGGGCGACGTGCTCACGCTGGTTGAGAAGGCGCGGGAGACCATCAAGGAAGAGGAGGCCGCGGCCCTGGCCAAGAAGATGCAGAAGGCCACCTTCGATCTGGAGGACTTTCGCACGCAGATGCGCCGCATCAAGAAGCTCGGCAGCATACAGGGACTCATCAAGATGATTCCCGGACTGGGCGGACTTGGTGATGCCCTGGCAGAGATGAGCAAAAATGGCAGAACCCCGGAGAAGGAGATGGCCCGCACTGAAGCCATCATCAACTCCATGACCCCTGCGGAGCGGCACAACCCCGGCATTCTCAATGCCAGTCGCCGTGCCCGTATTGCCAGAGGCGCGGGCGTCCAGGTGCAGGACGTCAATCAGCTGGTGCGTCAGTTTGAGCAGATGCGCAAGATGATGAAGGGCATGATGGGGAGCGGCAAGATACGCCTGCCCAAGGGGTTGCGCGGCATGCAGCCAGGAGGTATGCCCGGTATGCCTGGGATGCCTGGACTTCCAGAGGGAATGCCTGTCGACGATGGTTTCGACGGGGGAAAGAGCGCGGCTCACGAGGCCAAAGTGGCTGCGGCCAAGAAGAAGAAACGCAAGGAACGTCGCAAGGCAAGACGCAAGTAGGGAACATTCGGCCTGGATTTGCCCGGCGAAGCGTAATTTGATACACATCGGCCCGCGCCGTGGCGCGGCTCCATACAAAGCAATTAACAACGCATTTAATCTCTGTGATCAGAGGGAGAATCTGTCCATGTCCGTTAAAATTAAACTGACCCGTCTCGGAAGCAAGAAGCACCCCTTCTACCGTATTGTGGCCGCCAATGACTGTACAGCCCGCGACGGCCGCCCGCTGGAATTTTTGGGCTACTATAATCCCATGACCAACCCCGCTCAGGTGAAGATTGACGCCGAAAAGGTCAACAAATGGCTTTCCCGCGGCGCCCAGCCTACCGAGACGGTGCGTTCGCTTCTGCAGAAGCAGACTGCTCAGCCCGAGCAGGCCGCCCAGTAAGTCCGGGGCTGTTCTGCTATGCAGGACGTGCTTATCGAAATCGCCCGCACACTGGTGGACCACCCTGATCAGGTGATCGTGAAGGAAGTTCCTTCCTGCGGCGGAGTGCTCTTTCAGCTGTCCGTAGCCATCGAGGACAGGGGCAAGCTTATCGGCAGACAGGGACGCACAATGCGTGCCTTGCGCGCACTGGTGCATGCGGCGTCTCTCAAAAGCGGGACGCACATGGCCCTGGAAATCACCAGGTAGACTCATGTCGGACAGACGAATCTGCGTGGGCGCTGTCACGCGCCCGCACGGTATCAGGGGGGATGTCTGCATCGAATGGTACGCGGACGATCCCTCTTTGCTTGACTGCGGGCTCCTCCTGGAGGAACCGGGCGGGGTTGCGCACGGCGTGCGCGTCACCCGCTGGCGCGTCCATAAGGGTGGCCTGCTGGTTACCCTGGAGGGCGTGGCTACACGCGATGCAGCCGAGGCTCTGCGCGGTGCCACGTTGTGGATTGATCGTGACGACCTGCCCGAGCTGCCTGAGAATGAAGCCTATGTCGATGATCTGATAGGGCGTCCAGTGACTCTTGCTGACGGTACCCCCTGTGGCACGCTCCATCATGTGGAGATGCCGGCCGGCCGCATGGTCTGGGCCCTGCGCGACGGCGACACGGAAACGCTTTTTCCAGCCATGCGGGAGTTCATTGTCTCTCTGGGCACGCCGCTGATCATAGATCCACCGGAGGGTCTGCTGGAGGCATGCCGCACAAAGATTGGCTAGCGCAAGACGCAGCCTGTGACATATGTCTTCAGACCATCTGCAGTAAGAAAGAAGCCGCAATTCTCCCCAAAGGAGGACTTTGCGGCTTTTCAAGTTTGCTGGGGCAGGTATTGCGCCAGGTGTTTCTGTGTTAAATTAACTGACCTGTTTGGGCAATGGCTGCCTTTTCAAGCGAATTTCAGGCAACGTTGAAGGAAGGTGAAAGTCCTGCGCAGGAAAGGGATACAGCGTAAGCTGTTACAGCAATCTACCTGACACCTGGCCCAGGGTATGGACGGGTTTTCTGGCCCAGACAGCAGCTCGGTCCTGGAAACTGTGGCAATACCGCGACCTGCTGGTGTCAAAAGCCCCGGCACGTCGCATTCGCGCCCAGCTGCTGGCTGGTCCTGACAGGAGTGGTTAGCAGACTGTACCGGAGCGAAGGCCGGCCTCTGTCCGGTCAGTTCTGGTGCGCCCGGCATGGGCACGTTCTAATGGGTGAAAGTCCCTGGCGCAGGA